>NZ_JBFAJA010000016.1:0-154201 GCF_040654975.1 Dactylosporangium sp. NPDC050588
GTGCTCCTGCCCGTCGGCACCTACCGCATCACGCCCAGCCATTCGTCCGTCTCGTTCACGACCCGGCACTTCTTCGGCCTCGGCGCGCGGCTGGTGGGGCCGCGGCCGTCGTCGCTGATCTCGACGGCGTTGTGCTCCAGGCGGATCCAGCAATGTTTCGCGTCGCTGTGGCGGATCACGTTGGTGACGCCCTCGCGGACGACCCAGGCGAAGAGCTGCTGCCGGGCAGGGTCGGCGGCCTCGGCGGTGAGGGGCACCTCGGCCTCGATGCCGGCGGCGTCCAGGGCGCTGCGCGCCGAGGCGAGCTCCGTCGCCAGGGACATCTCGCGGTAGCCGGAGACGGCGGCACGCACGTCGACGAGGGCCTCGCGGACGAGCCGCTGGATGTCGGTGAGCTCGGCCTCCGCGAGGTCGGGGGCGATGTGGACCAGCCGGGCGGCGAGCTCGCTCTTCACGGACACGACGGTGAGGGAGTGGCCGAGGAGGTCGTGCAGGTCGCGGGCGAAGCGGTTGCGTTCGGCGGCGACGGCCAGCTGGGTGATCTCCTCGCGGGCCTCGGCGAGCTGGGCGTTGCGCTGCATGAAGCGGGTGACACCCCAGACGGCGAGGGCGGCGACCAGGACGGCGAAGGTGAGGTCGATGCCGCCGTCCCAGCCGGGCACGAGCTTCGGCAGGGCGGCGGCGCACGCGGCGGCGCTGAAGACGACGGTCCAGGCGAGGCGCGGGCCGAGCGAGAACACGGCCATGACGCCGACGTAGACCAGCGCCGTGAGGCCCGACTCGCCGACGATGAGCGTGAGCGCCGCGGTGAGGGCGATCATGACCCCGAGCCGCCACGCCGCGGAGGGAAGGACCATGGGGGCGCCGGTGCGTCGCATCGCGGCGCGGGCGGCGACGAAGGACATCAGGTAGAGCGCGCAGAAGGCGAGCGCCGCGGCGAGGCCGGCGACGCGCTCCCAGACCTCCGGGCGGCGCCAGGCGTCGCCGATGGGGCCGGCCATGTAGAACAGCCAGACCGCGGCCCACAGCCAGAAGAACCTGGGTGCGGACCGGCGGCTGGTTGGGTCACTCATGACGGACACGGTACCGACGACTCAGGCGCGGGCGGTGTCGACGCGGAACCGGCGCAGCGCGACGAGCGCCAGCACGAGCGTCCAGCCGCCGAGGACCAGGATGGCCTGGACGTCGATGTGGCCGTGGTCGAGCGGGCTGCGGGCGACCTGCCCGGTCCAGTAGGAGGGGGTCAGCTTCGCGATCTGCTGCATGAAGCCCGGCATGAGCGAGACCGGCACCCAGAGCCCGCCGAATGCGGCGAGGGTCAGGTTGAGCAGCGCGGTGACCTGCTGGACGCCGTCGGGCTTCGCGAGGTAGCCGATGACGACGCCGAGCGCGGCGAAGGGCAGCGCGGACAGCCAGGCGCCGACGAAGCACAGCACCCACTCGGTCGCGGTGAGCCGGATGTGCAGGCCCAGGGCGCCGACGAGGAACGTGACGAGGGCCGGCGGGATGGCGACGAGCAGCGCGACGATGACCTTGTTGACGACGTACCCGCCGGGGGACAGGGGCGTGAGGCGCAGGGTGCGGTTCCAGCCGAGGCCGCGCTCGACGGCGATGGTGCTGCCGCTGGTGAGGGCGGCCGTCATGGCGCCGAAGAGGGCCATGCTGACCATGACGTACTTCTTGGCGTCGGCGTCGCCGCCGACGGACACGCCGCCGATGATGAGCAGGAGCAGGGCCGGCATGAGCATCGAGAAGATGACGACGCGCTTGTTACGGACGAGACGGACGATCTCCATGCGGAGGTAGGTCGTGTTCACTTGCTGCTCCCGGCGGCGGTGAGGGCGATGAAGGCGTCTTCGAGGTTGCGCGCGGTGACTTCGACTTCGCGCGCGTCGGTGGAGTTGAGCAGGGACCGCAGGGCGGTGTCGGAGTCGTCGCAGTGCAGCATGACGACGTCGCCGCGGGTCTCGACCCGGTCGACGCCCGGCAGGGCGGCGAGGCCGACGAGGTCGGCGCCGGGGAGGGTGGCGCGGATCGTCCGGCCGGTCACGGCCGCCTTGATCTGTGCGGCGGTGCCGTCGGCGATGACCTGGCCGGAGCGCAGGAGCACGATGCGGTCGGCGTAGGCGTCGGCCTCGTCGAGGTAGTGGGTCGCGAAGAGCACCGTGCGCCCCTGCGCCGTCTCCTGCCGCATCGTCGTCCAGAACCCGCGACGGGTCTCGACGTCCATGCCGGTCGTCGGCTCGTCGAGGACCAGCAGGTCGGGGTCGGCGACGAGGGCCATCGCGAAGCGGATGCGCTGCTGCTGCCCGCCGGAGAGACCGCCGACACGCTGGTTGGCGAACTCGGCGACCCCCGCGCGTTCGAGGACCTCCGGCACCGGACGCGACCGCTGCTGCAGGGCGGCGGTGAGGCGCACCGTCTCGCCCGCGGTGAGGTCCGGCAGCAGGCCGCCGCTCTGCAGCAGCGCGCCGACCGTGCCCTTCGCGATCGCCTTCGCCGGGGACTGCCCGTCGAGCAGGACCGTGCCCTCGTCGGGGCGCAGGAGGCCGAGCAGCATGTCGATCGTCGTGGACTTGCCCGCGCCGTTCGGGCCGAGGAGCGCGACGACCTCGCCGCGGCGGATCGTGAGGTCCAGCCCGTCCACAGCGGTGAGGGCACCGAACCGTTTCGTGAGGCCGGTCAACTGGACTGCTGCGTTCGTCATGCCAGAAGCATCGCCGGGCATCCACCCCGGCGGATCTGTCCGGCGTCACCCGCGACCCCATGATGGATGTCATGCCGAGGCGCATGCCGGATCACCCGAGCGCCCTGATACGCATCCATCAGGCAAATATTTCGTATCGTTATCATTGCGTCCTCGCCCGTTTCATCCGCCTGTGTACCGAAATCGGGTGACTCATGTAGCCACCTTCGGCGTAGATGTCGGTCGTTCGGATGAGCTAACGGGGTGGTGATGGCCTGATCCCGTGCCATACGATCGCGGTCCCATACCGTCGATCGAGCAGGTCACGTGCGCACGCAGCTGTCCGTCCCCGAACGTATCGGCGCCCTCGGCGCCGGTATCGCGGTGGCCGCGGCGTTCTGGCCGATGTTCACGGCATCCACCGGTCTCGGTGCGCCGTGTCTGCTGCGCACCTTCACCGGCGTCCCGTGCCCGGCCTGCGGTCTGACCACCGCCGCGGTCGAGCTGGTGCACGGACACGTCGTGGCCTCGGCGGCGGCGAATCCGGCCATCCTGGGCGTCGCGGCGGTGACCGCCGTGACGGTACCGCTGCTGCTGCTGCGCCAGGTCGGTGTGGTCGGTGCCCCGGTGCCGTGGTCCGGCAGGGCCCGATCGCGCATGGGCTGGGTCATGCTCGTGGCGGCAGCCATGAGCTGGGCCTTCCAGTTGCACCGGCTCGGGTTCTCCTGAGCCGGAAGTTGTTGCAGTACCCCCACTTTTCTCGTCCAAGGAGTTCCATGAACCTCGCAACGTGGCCCGTGCGGGTCGGCGCCTTCATCGTCGACTACATCCCCGCCTGGCTCCTGTTCGGCATCGGCGCGGGCGTCGGCCGCAACGACGACGGCACGCTCGGCCCGATCTACTTCGTGTTCTCGCTGCTCGGCTTCGGCTACATCGTGTACAACCGCTGGATCCTCGGCGGCAAGGGCCAGAGCCTGGGCAAGAAGGCGCTGGGCCTGTACCTGGTCAAGGAGCAGACCGGCCAGCCGATCGGCGCGGGCATGGCGTTCCTGCGGGACATCGCCCACATCGTCGACAGCATCATCTGCTACATCGGCTGGCTCTTCCCGCTCTGGGACGCCAAGAAGCAGACGCTGGGCGACAAGATCGTCGGCACGGTCGTCACCAAGGCGTAAGTCCGCCATGGGAAGCACCCCGGACCTCCGGGGTGCTTTTTCATGCGCCCGGTAGCGTCGGCGTGATGAGGCTCGTGCTGGTCGCCGACACCCATGTACCGCAGCGGGCGCGTGACCTGCCGGCCCAGCTGTGGGCGGCGGTCGAGGCCGCCGACGTCGTCATCCACGCCGGTGACTGGGTCGACGAGCCGTTCCTGGACCGGTTCGAGGCCCGGTGCGCGCGGCTGATCGGTGTGTACGGCAACAACGACGGTCCGGCGCTGCGGGCCAGGCTGCCCGAGGTCGCCGACGTCGACCTCGACGGGCTCCGGGTCGCCGTCGTGCACGAGACCGGCCCGGCGACCGGCCGCGAGCAGCGCTGCGACGCCCGCTTCCCGGGCCGGGACCTGCTCGTCTTCGGCCACTCGCACATCCCGTGGGACACCGTCACACCCGCCGGCCTGCGACTGCTCAACCCGGGCTCACCGACGGACCGCAGGCGCCAGCCGTACGCCACCTACATGACCGCGACCGTGACCGGCGGGGCGCTCGTCGACACGGTGCTGCACCAGGTGCTCAGAGCGCCTCGAGCGTGAAGTACTGCTTCAGGAACGGCAGCAGCGTCTGGTACGCGATGATCGTGTCGGGCTGCTTGTTGTCGTGGGACAGCACGATCGAGCCCTGCCGGACGTGCTGTTTCACGTCGGCGATGACCCGCCTGATGTGGGCGGCGTCGTCGGCCTCCTTCGTGTGGTTCCAGTCCGCGGGGTCGACGTCCCAGTAGATCGACGCCATCCCCAGGTCCTTCGCCTTCGCGATCAGGCCGGGGGTGAAATTGCCGCCGGGCGCGCGGAAGTACTTGATCGGGGCGCCGGGGGCGGCGGCGTGGATGGCCTCGTTGGTGCGCTTGAGGTCCCAGTCGATGTAGCCGGGATCCTTCTTCGCGAGATTGGTCAGGTGCTGCCACGAGTGGTTGCACAGGGTGTGCCCCTCGTCGGCGATCCGCCGCACCAGGGCCGGGTTGTCCCGGGCGCGGAAGCCGACCAGGCAGAACGTGGCCTTGACGCCGTTGTCCCGCAGCAGGTCGAGGATCTTCGGGGTGTTCACCGGGTCGGGCCCGTCGTCGAACGTCAACGCGACCGCGGTCGTCCCGGTGCGGCTCTGCGAGCCGGCGGCGCCGTGACCGGAGCCCGGCGGGCGGATCACGAACGTGCCCTCGGGCCCCTTCACCGTCGACGCGCTCGCCTTCGGCGACGGCTTCCCGGCCGGTGACTTCGACGCGGACGGGCCCGTCGACGGCGACACGTCGGCTGTCGGGGTGGGGTCCGCGGACGCCGTCGCGGAAGGGGCGCCGGTGGCGGGCCGGGCGGCCTGGTGGTCCTGCTTCTTGTCCGACCCGCACGCCGTGAGGGCGAGCATCGAGGCGATCAGCAGCGTGACCACGGACCTGCGTCGGGGCACGTTGAACGCTCCTTACAACAAACGGCAAAACGCGTTGCCCGGCCAACGTAGCCGAATCCGGGCATGATTCACATCCCCTCTAACGGAAAGGAGGCATGTGAATACGTAGGGTCATGGGGCTCGATACTGCCGTTTATGGTGCTGGCATGACGACGACCAGGGTGGTGCCCGTGCAGCTCCTACCGCATCTACGCCGTGCCCGGGACCATCTCGACCGGCACTATCGCGAGCCCCTCGACCTCGACGCCGTCGCCGCCGTCGCGTGCGTCTCCAAGTACCACTTCGTGCGCAGCTTCGAGTCGGCGTATGGCGAGACGCCCATGCGTTACCTGACCCGCCGCCGGATCGAGCGCGCCCAGGACCTGCTGCGCTCCGCCAACCTGACCGTCACCGAGATCTGCATGCTGGTCGGCTTCAGCAGCCTCGGCTCGTTCTCCTCCAAGTTCACCGCGATCGTGGGCGAGAGCCCGACCGCCTACCGGGACCGCTGGGCGGCCCTCGGCAATCCGCACGTCCCGGGCTGCTTCCTGTTCATGAACGGCGTGCTGACGCGCAATTCTGGAGAAGCACCCCGAAGCTGACGGTCAGTAACGTTGTCCGCATGATCTCGAACGTTTCGCTTGTCACGCTGTACTGCCTCGACCAGGACAAAGCCCGCGACTTCTACGTCGACGTGCTCGGCTTTGAGGTCCGCACCGACGTCACGTTGGGTGAAGGTTACCGCTGGCTGACGATCGGCCACCCGAGCCAGCCTGAGCTGGAGGTGACCCTTATGCTCCCCGGCCCGCCGCTCGACGAGGAGGCCGCCGCATTCGTCCGCCGCCAGCTGGAGAAGGGTCAGATGGGCGCGCTCGGCCTCCGTGTCGACGACTGCCACAAGACGTTCGAGGAGCTGTCCGCGAAGGGGGTCACGTTCCTGCAGGAGCCCTCCGACCGCCCGTATGGCGTGGAGGCCGTCATGCGCGACATCACCGGCAACTGGCTGGTCTTAGTCGAGCCCCGCGCCTTCACACCGTCAGACTTCAGCTGACGGACACCAGCACGCCAGGGTGAGCCCTGACCTTCGCCCCGAGTCCCGCAATGTACGCGGAGGGCTGCTGACGACAACGAACCGGTTTGCCCGGCACGACGGTCATCGCGACCTGGTCGACGACCTCGACGCCGTCCGTTCGCAGATCAGCCTGGCGCTGACGGGGCGGCCGCTGTCAGTGGTGCGGGTGCTGCGGGGCCGGCCGCCCTTCATGCAGAAGAACCTGCCGAAGTGCACGCCCAACTTCGGCCAGCACACCCCGACCTGACGCTCGAAGTGCCCGGTTCCGCAGGCGGCATGCCCGGCTCCGTGATGCTGGGTGGCCTCGCATCGCGTTGGCTGATGTCGTGTTCGGGATGGCTGGCCCTGCGACGGGTGTGGCCGGTGCAGCGATTCGCGGGGACCTTCAGCGATGCGCGGATGCCGTCGCGTCGGCCTGGCTGGTAGGCATCGGTGTGCGGAGGTGTTGCGGCTCGAGGTCGCGGGGCTGGGCTCATGGCTGGTGGGTGTTGTGCGCTGACCAGCCGGTGGCGGCGGCCCATTCCTCTGCCGCGACGATGACGAGGTCGACGACAGGGTCCTTGACATCGCTGTAGACGCCGAGGGCGTCGGGGGCGCCGGAGATGGCGTCGGCGAGGGCGGACTTGAAGGCGCCGTAGGCCGGGACGGCGGCGGGGTGGGCGCGGAACCAGTCGCGGAAGAGCAGGGCCAGGCGTTCGTTCGGGGAGCCGGCGCGCCGGACGTGCAGGTTGATGCCGGGGCCGGACCACATCCGCTTGGTCCATCGGGCCGGGTCGTCGGTCAGGCCGGCGGGCACGTGGTCGCGCTCGAACGGCATGCGGGACAGGCCCAGGGCCTGCAGCGGGGCGTCCAGCGGCGCGTCGAGGTCGGCCACGCTGACCTGCAGGTCGAGGATCGGCTTGGCGGGCATGCCCGGGATCGACGTGCTGCCGATGTGCTCGACGGCGGCGGCGTGCGGGGCCAGGTCGTGCAGGAGTCGGGCGGCGAGCGCGAGGCCCTGGGCCGCCCAGTCCTCGCGCGGCGCGTCGACGACGATCGGCATCAGGGCTCCACCGTGGCTTCGCGCTTGGCCTTGGCGCGGCGTTTGCCTTCGTGCATCGCCTGCACGCGTGGCACGGGGATCGTGTGGCCTTCCTCGATCAGGGCGGCGTCGAGTCGTTGCGGGGGTGGCATCCGCTCGGCCCACGGGTCGGCGCCGGCGAGGAGGGCGGGCACGGTGTGGACGGTGAAGTCGGCCGGCGTGACGTCGTCGAGGTCGTCCCAGGCGACCGGGAACGAGACCGGCGTGCCGGGGCGCAGCCGTGGACTGTACGCGGCGGCGACCGTCGCGCCGCCGACCCTCGTCGGGTCGAGGAAGACCTTGCCCTCGCGGTCCTCGCGGATGAAGGCGGTCGTGGCGAGGGACGGGTCGAGCCGGGCGGCGCGGGCGGCGACCGCGCGGGTGGCGGCGGCGATGTCCTCCATCGGCGCATGGGCGTCGATGGGCACGAACACGTGCAGGCCCTTGGCGCCGCTCGTCTTCACCACACTGTCCATGCCGAGGTCGGTGAGCACGGCCCGGATCAGCCTGGCCGCGCCGACCGCGAGCCCGAACGCGTCCGGCGCCGGCGGGTCCAGGTCGAGGATCATGTGGGTGGTGTGCGCGAAGTCGGGTGCCTTCGACAGCAGCGGGTGGAACTCGACGGAGCGCTGGTTGGCGAACCAGAGCAGGGTCCGCCGGTCCTCGCACAGCCCGTAGGTGACGTTGCGCTTGGACGACTCGGCCCAGACGGTCACCCGGGGCACCCAGTCGGGCGTGTACTTCGGCAGGTTCTTCTGCATGAAGGGCGCCTGGCCGCGCAGCACCCGCACCACCGACAGCGGACGCCCCGTCAGCGCCGGGATGATCTGCGAACGGACGGCGTCGAGGTAGTCGACCAGGTCGCGCTTGGTCGCTCCCGCCTCGTCGAACAGGGTCTGATCGAGGTTCGTCAGCGCGACGCCGTCGCGCTCCTCATTCGCAGCGGTCACCGCCACACCGTAACCCCCGTCCGATGCCAGACACTGGAACCTAGTGTCCTAGGAAGCGTAACGCGACGTGACCCCGGCCGCCAGTCGCAGCCGGGGCAGACCCTCAACGAGCGCGGGTCACGCCGCTTCCTCCAGTACCAGATCCATGTTGATCAGACCGGCGGTGCTGACGCCGGCGGCGGCCGAGGCGATGACCGTGGCCATCGGCTCGGTGACGTTGCCCGCCAGGTAGACCCCGGGGACGCTGGTGGTTCCGGCGGGACCGGAGGGGAGGTGCGTGCCCAGCGGCACGCCGTGCGCCTCGAAGGCGGCCGGCGCCAGTCCCAGCGGTTCGAGGAACGCGGCCCGTGCCGCCACCCGTCCCATCGCGACCAGCGCCTCGACCGGCACGATGGTGCCGTCCGCGAGGTGGGCGCCGTCCGCGCCGTACGAGACGACCTCGCCCTCGACGATCCGGATCCCGCGCCGGTCCAGCCGCGCGACCTCGTCCGGGGTCGGGGCGGGGGCGGTGTGCCGCAGCAGCGTGACCTGCGGGGTCCACTGCCGCCACAGCAGCGCCTGGTGGGCCGCCATGCCGGTGGTGGCGAGGACGGCGACCGGCCGGTCCCTGACCTCCCAGCCGTGGCAGTACGGGCAGTGCAGCACCCGGCTGCCCCAATGCTCGGCGAGGCCCGGGATGTCCGGCAGCTCGTCGACGAGGCCGGTCGTGGCGAGGATCCGCCGCGCCGACACGGTCCGGCCGTCCGCCGTCTCGACGGTGAACTTCGGCGACGCACCGGTGACGGCGGTGACGACGCCGTCGCGGATTTCGCCACCGTACTGGTGGACCTCGGCCCGTCCGGTCGACAGCAGCTCCGCCGGCGGCGTGCTCTCCCGGCCGAGGTAGTTGTGCACGTGGCCGGCGGGGGCGTTGCGGGGCTCGCCGGCGTCGATGACCAGCACCCGGCGGCGGGCCCGGGACAGGGTGAGCGCGGCGCTCAGGCCGGCCGCGCCGCCGCCGATGATCACTACGTCGTAGTCGTTGTCCATGCCACGAGCGTCCGTCGCCCTGGCGTGAACCGCAATGGTGCTTGCTGAAACAGCAAGAGTGGGTCGTCTGTGGGTAGGACGCGGGTCCTACCTGAGGACGAGAGATCGTGGTTCGGGTCGCTACCTGAGACTGTCGTCGCGGGTCCGTGACCGGCCGTAGCGTCGGGGCATGATCGAGGCGCAGGCATTGAGCAAACGCTACGGCGGCACCGTCGCCGTCGATGCACTGTCGTTCGCCGTGAAGCCCGGGCAGGTCACCGGGTTCCTCGGGCCCAACGGCGCCGGCAAGTCCACCACCATGCGCATGATCGTCGGGCTGGACCACCCGACGTCGGGCACCGCGACGGTCAACGGCCGTCCGTACCGGGCCCACCCCGACCCGCTGCGGCAGGCGGGCGTCCTGCTCGACGCCCGTTCCGTCCACAAGGGACGGTCGGCCCGCGGGCACCTGCTGGCGCTCGCGCACACCCACGGCATCCCCGCCACCCGCGTTGAGGAGGTCCTCGGGCTGGTCGGCCTGGAGCCCGTGGCGCACCGGCGCGCCGGCGGGTTCTCCCTCGGCATGGGGCAGCGGCTCGGCATCGCCGCGGCGCTGCTCGGCGATCCCGCCGTCATCATTCTCGACGAGCCGGTCAACGGGCTGGACCCCGACGGAGTCCTGTGGATCCGCAACCTGTTGAAGGACCTCGCCGCGGAGGGGCGCACGGTGCTGGTGTCCAGCCACCTGATGAGCGAGATGGCGGTCACCGCCGAGCACCTCGTCATCGTCGGCCGGGGCCGGCTCCTCGCGGACACCACCGTCGCCGAGCTGATCGCCCGGGTCGCGGTCGGCACGGTCGTGGTCCGCTCGCCCGACGCCACGGCGCTGCGCGACGCCCTGACCGCCACCGGCGCCGTCGTCACCGGCGTCGAGCCCGGCCTGCTGCACGTCACCGCCGCCACCGCCGAGCACATCGGTGACGTCGCGCGCGCCGCCGGCATCGCCCTGCACGAGCTCACCCCGCGCCGTGCGTCCCTGGAGGAGGCCTACATGGAGCTCACCGGATCGGAGGTCGAATACCGATGAGGCTCACGTTTCCGCGCGTGCTGCGCTCCGAGTGGAGCAAGCTGCTGTCGCTGCGCTCGACCTGGCTCACCCTCGGCGTCATGGCCGTCGTCACCGTCGGCCTCGCCGGCGCGGTCGGCTATGGCGTGCACCGTTCCGTCCTCGGTGGCGGCGGTGCACCCGACGTGGCCAGGGCCGTCAGCGCCGGTTTCCTGCCCGTCGACTTCGTCGTGCTCGTCGTCGGCGTGTTCGGCGTCCTGCAGATGACCGGTGAATACGGCACCGGGTCCATCCGCTCCACCCTGACCGCGGTCCCGCGCCGCTGGCCCGTCGTCTGCGCGAAGGCCGTCGCCCAGGCGGCGCTCACGGTGCCGCTGATGACGGTGGTGTGCCTCGGGTCGTTCCTGGTGTGCCAGGCGTTCCTGGGCGCCGACGGCGCGTCGCTCGGCGACCCGCAGGTGCCGCGGGCGGTCGCGGGCGCCGCGGCGGGTCTCGTCCTCACCGGCCTGCTCGGCCTCGGCGTCGGCACGCTGCTGCGCCACTCCGCCGGTGCGATCACCGCGCTCGTCGCCGCCATGTTCGTCGGCCCGGCGCTGCTCGGCGCCGCGCTGCCCGCCGACCGCGCCGACGACGTCATGCGCTTCGTGCCGACGGTCGCCGCCCAGGCCATGTACAGCGTCGACGGCTCCGGAAACCCGTTCAAGACCTTCTCCCCGGCCGTGTCGGCCCTGGTCCTGGCGGGCTGGGTCGCGCTGTTACTGCTCGCCGGCACCCTCGTCCTGCGACGCAGGGACGCCTGACCCCACCCGCACGCCATTGCGGCCCGGTCGCGCCCAGCGGTGCGACGCGGTCCGCGCCACGCCACCCTTCGCCCACCGGGGCGGGCCGGGCAGTGAGCGGGGCGGAGAGGCGTGGTCGCGCCTCATCGCTGCGCGTGGCCGGCCATCAGCGGGGCCGCGGCGGTCGCCGTCATGCCCCGCTGATGCCCGGCCGGCGTCGGCGGGGCGGCGCTCGCCAGGTGGTCACGGAGATGTCCGGGTCGGGCGTGAGTGGGGCGGAAACGGTCCTGGCCGTGCCGTTGTCGCTCGACCGGGGCTGGTAGGAGCGGCGGTGCCGCTGGTGTCGTCGTCGCGTGGCTGGGTCTGGGCGATGTGGGGGAGCGGTCCTGGTCGTGCCGTCACTGCTCCGTCCGTCGGGCCGGGGCGAGGCGCAGCGGTCCCCGTCGTGCCGTCGCCCGGCTGGGTCAGGCGTGAGTGGGGCGGAAACGGTCCTGGTTGTGCCGGCCGTGCTCTGCCGGGTCGGGGCAGGAGCTGAGGTGGAGGGGTGCTGATCGTGCCGTTGTCATGTGGCCGGGCCGGGCCGGGCGCTGCGCGGTGCTGGTCGCGTCTCATTGCTGGGCCGGGCCGGGCATCAGCGGGCGCGGGGTGTCGGTCGTGCCGTCCCCGCTTGGCCGGTGTCTGGTAGGAGCGGCGGTGCTGTTGGTGTCCTCGTTGCGTGGCTGGGTCGGGGCATTGAGCGGGGAGCGGTGTTGGTCGTGCCGTCCTTGCTTGGCCGGTGTCTGGTAGGAGCGGCGGTGCTGTTGGTGTCCTCGTTGCGTGGCTGGGTCGGGGCTTTGAGCGGGGAGCGGTGTTGGTTGTGCCGTCCTTGCTCGGCCGGGCTTGGCAGGAGCGGTGTTGGTCGTGCCGTCCTTGCTTGGCCGGTGTCTGGTAGGAGCGGCGGTGCTGTTGGTGTCCTCGTTGCGTGGCTGGGTCGGGGCATTGAGCGAGGAGCGGTGTTGGTCGTGCCGTCGTCGCTCGGCCGGGCTTGGCAGGAGCGGCGGTGCTGTTGGTGGCGTTGGTGCGTGGCCGGGTCGGGCGATGAGCGGGGGAGCAGTGCTGGTCGTGCCGTCGTTGCTCCGTCGGGGCGGGGGCGAGGTGCGGCGGGACCGTTCGGGCCGGGGCACCGTTAGTTGGCGGGGTCGGCGGTCGCGGGGCGGCGGGGCGATTCTGGTCGTGCGCCTCGTCGGCGCAGCAGGGGGGCGGTGGTACCGGGTAGGGCAGGACGATCGTGGGTCTGCGTGAGTCGTCGGCTCTCGGCGGAGGCGTCGGTGCGGGTGCTGGGGGCGGGACGATCGTGGGTCTGCGTGAGTCGTTGGCTCTCGGCGGAGGTGTCAGCGCGGGTGCTGGGGCGGGACGATCGTGGGGCTGCGGCAGTCGTTGGCTCTCGGCCGGGGCATCGGTGCGGGTGCTGGGGCGGCACGATGAGGTCCGGGGAGGGGGATCGGATGGTGGAACGGGAGCCGCCGGTGGTGCGGGACCGGGTCGCGGCCGGGGTGGCGGGGGTGGGGGCGCGGTGGTTCGGCGGGGTGCGGGGGTTCGTGGTGCGGCACCCGCGCTGGGTCGACGGTGCGCTCGCTGCCGGGGTCGGGCTGGTCAACGCGGACCGGGCGCTCGCCGGGGCCGGGGCGGCCGGGGTGGCGTTCTACGTGGGGGTTCATCTGCTGCTGGTCTGGCGGCGGGCGGCGCCGGTGCTGGTGTGCTGGGCGGTGCTCGGGCTCGCGGTCCTCGGGCTGGTGGTCGTCGGGGTCAGGGTCGAAGGGCTGCATCCGGAGGCGGTGATCGCCATCGGGGTGTACACCGTTGCGCGGCACGCGGTGCTGCGGCGGCTCGTGCCGGTGGTCGTGGTGGTCGGGTCGCTGGCGCTCACGGCGTCGTTCTCGGCGGGGCCGCGGTGGACGGCGGTGGGGTTCGTGACGTTCGGGTTGACCGCGGTGGTGTTGCTGGGGTTGGTGGTGCGGACCCGGCGGGCGTACCTGGCCGAGCTGGAGGACCGGGCCTGGCGTCTCGAACGCGACCGTGACCAGCGGGCCGAGATCGCCGTCGCCGCGGAGCGGGCCAGGATCGCGCGGGACATGCACGACATCGTGGCGCACCACCTGTCGGTGATGGTGACGCTCGCCGATGCGGCGACGTTGACGGCGGCGTCGTCGCCGGGCGAGGCGGTGACGGCGATGCGGCACGTGTCGGGCACCGGCCGGCAGGCGCTCGGGGAGATGCGTCGCGTTCTCGGGCTGCTGCACGAGGACACCCGGGCCGCCGCGTCCGGGGGCGCGGGCGGTGCCGGTGATGTGGCGGCGAGCCCGCAGCCGGGATTGGCGGATCTGGATGCGCTCATCGCCGGCGTACGGGCGGCGGGCCTCCACGTCGAGGTCACCACCGAGGGCGTGCCGGGTCGGCTGGGGCCCGGCGTGGAGCTCGCGGTGTACCGGATCGTCCAGGAGGCGCTCACCAACGTGCTCAAGCACGCGGGTGCTTCGAGCCGGTCGGGGGTGCGGGTGCGGTACACCGGCGACCGCGTCGAGCTCGAGGTCACCGACGACGGCACGAGCGCCCCGCGCGGCGGCGGGCAGTCCGGTGGCAGGGGCATGACCGGCATGGCGGCGAGAGCGGCGGCGTACGGAGGCCGGTTCGCGGCCGGTCCACGCACCGGCGCCCCGGGCTGGTCCGTCCGCGCGACCCTCCACGGCGACCCGGCAAGCGATGCCCCGGCAATCAGCGCCCCCGCGAGCGGTCGTCGCGCAAGCGGTGGCCCAGCGGGCGGAAGTCCGGCGAGCGGTGGCCCGGCAAAGGACAGCCCGGTGGATGGTCCGGCAAAGGACAGCCTGGTGGATGGTCCGGCAAAGGACGGCCTGGTGAGTGATCGGCCAAAGGACAGCCTGGTGAGTGGCCCGGCAAAGGACAGCCTGGTGAGTGGTCGGGCAAAGGACGGCCCGGCGAGCGGTCGTCTGGCAGAGGACGGCCCGGCGAGCGGGGGTCCAGCGAGCGAGACGATCGTCGACCGCGGTGGCACGACACAGGCGGCTGTGCGGGCCGGCGACCCGACGAGCGGCCCGGCAAGCGGCGTGGCGGGGCGTGGGGGAGGGGGTGGCGGGGCGTGAGCATCAGGGTGTTGCTGGTGGACGACCAGCCGTTGCTGCGGCTCGGGTTCAGGATGATCCTGTCGACGCAGCCGGACCTGGACGTGGTCGGGGAGGCGGGGGACGGCGTGCAGGCGGTGGCGATGGCCGCGGCGCTCGCGCCCGACGTGGTGCTCATGGACGTGCGGATGCCGGTGGCGGACGGGATCGAGGCGACCCGTGGCATCGTGGGGTCGGGGTCGGCGGCGCGGATTCTGGTGCTGACGACGTTCGACCTGGACGAGTACGTGTGGGCGGCGCTGCGGGCGGGTGCCAGCGGGTTCCTGCTCAAGGACGTGCAGCCGGCGGACCTGACGGGGGCGATCCGGTCGGTCGCGGCGGGGGACGCGGTCGTCGCGCCGCGGGTGACGCGGCGGTTGATCGACGCGTTCGCGGGGCACCTGCCGGACCCGGCGGGCGAGGTGTCGGAGGCGGAGCGACTGCTGGAGGGGTTGACCGTCCGGGAGCGGGAGGTGCTCGTCGAGGTGGCCCGCGGCCGGTCCAACCTGGAGGTCGCGGCGGTCCTGTCGCTGTCGGAGGCGACGGTGAAGACCCACGTGGGGCGGCTGCTGATGAAGCTGGGGCTGCGGGATCGGGTGCAGATCGTCGTGTTCGCGTACGAGGCGGGGGTGGTGCGCCGGGGTGGGTCATTAGGCGGCGCCGGGGCGGATCAGGCCGCTTTCGTAGGCGAACGCCACGGCCTGGACGCGGTCGCGGAGGTCGAGCTTGGTGAGCATGCGGGAGACGTACGTCTTCACGGTCGCCTCGCCGAGGAACAGCGATGCGGCGATCTCCGCGTTGGAGCGGCCGCGGGCGACGAGGCGCAGCACGTCGACCTCGCGTTCGGTGAGCGTGGCGAGCTGCGCGGCGGCGCGGGGGTCGGCGACGGGGGAGGCGGCGTAGGAGGCGATGACCCGTAGCGTCACGGCGGGGTCGAGCAGCGCCTGGCCGGCGGCGACGGTCCGGACGGCGTGGACGAGCTGTTCGGGTGGGGCGACCTTGAGCAGGAAGCCGCTGACCCCGAGGCGTAGCGCCCGGCGGACTGCCTCGTCGTCGTCGAAGGTGGTCAGGATGATCACCTTGGTCGGGCCGGCGGCGAGGATGTGGCCGGCGGCCTCGATGCCGTCGCCGTGGGGCATGCGGACGTCGAGGAGGACGACGTCGGGGTTGGTGCGGCGGACCTCGTCGAGGGCGCGGACCCCGTCGGCGGCCTCGCCGACGACCTCGATGTCGGGCTGGTGGTCCAGGAGCATGCGCAGTCCGGCGCGGATCATCGCTTCGTCGTCGACGACCACGACGCGGATCATGATGCGGTACCGAGGGGGAACGACGCCCGGACGGTGAACCCGCCGGGTCGCGCGCCGGCGGTGAGGGTGCCGGAGAAGACGGCGATCCGTTCACGCATCCCGATGAGCCCGTGCCCGCCCCCGTCCGGAGCGGTGGCGGGCTCGGGGGCGGTGGAGGGCAGGACGTTGTCGACGGTGAGGGTCAGGCGGTCCGTTGCCCGGTGCAGGTGGACGCTGGTCGCGGCGGTGCCGGCGTGGCGCAGGACGTTGGTCAATGCCTCCTGCAGGACCCGGTAGGCGGAGATGTCCTGGGCGCGGGGGACGCCGGTGAGGTCGCCGTCGACGGTCAGTTCGACGGGCAGCCCGGCGGCGCGCAGCTGCGCGACCAGTTCCTCGGCGCGGGCGATGGACGGCTGGGCGACGAGCAGGTCGGGTGTGTCGCGGAGGATGCCGACGAGGGTGTGCAGCTCGCGGACGGATTCGCGGCCGAGCCGTTCGACGCCCTGCAGCATCTCTGCCTGTGGTGTGCCGGCCGGGAGGGTAGCGCGGACGGCGCCGAGCTGCAGGACCATGACGCTGATCGAGTGGGCGACGGCGTCGTGCATGTCGCGGGCGATCCGCTGCCGTTCCTCGGCGACGATCGCGTGCTCGCGGGCGTCGCGTTCGGCGTCGAGGGCGGTGGTGAGCCGGGCGAGGAGTTCGGCGCGGTCCTGGAGCCGGCGGGCGAGGAGGCCGACGCCCCAGGCGCCCCAGCACAGCAGGCCGAAGAACAGGTTCTCCCAGGCCATGGCGGCGAGCCCGCCGACCGTGGATCCGGCGGCGCGGCCGGCGATCCACGTGCCGAGGCTCGCCATGAGCTGCGCGGCGAGCGGCGCGGGCCAGGACCCGACCGACCAGAAGGCGAACCGCGCGGGCCGGGAGCCGGCCGACCAGAAGGCGAACCGCGCGGGCCGGGAGCCGGCCGACCAGAAGGCGAACCGCGCGGGCCGGGAGCCGGCCGACCAGAACCGGGACGGCCGCGACGTAGCGGGTGGCCAGGAGGCCGCGCGCTGGTAGCCGGCCCAGCCGGGGGCGAGGAAGAACCCGAGGACGGCGGCGCCGGTGGGGCCGTTGAGCCCGCCGGCGACCGCGACCGGGAACGCGGCGGCGACGACGGCGGAGCCGGCGATCGGGAACCGGCCGGCGAGGGCGGTGCCGGCGACGACGGTGGCGAGCGCGGCGGCGGGCACGGCCGGCGCGGCGGAGAACGCGCTGTCGAGGAGGATCTCGGCGACGCCGATGACCGCGAGGGTGACGGCGGCGGCCCAGGGAAGCAGGGCGGCCCGGCGCGCGAGCGTGCGGTGCATGGGTTGATCCTATTGCCGCAGTTCAGGGCCCCGGGTCGGCCGTGCGGCGGACAGCGTGACGGTGCCGTGTCCGTCGCGCGGCGGACGCGGGTCGAGACGCCGGACAGCAGACCGTGGGGAGGGCCGGACCATAGCGTTTGCGGCATGAACGAACACGCAACCACGGCCCACCGGGTCCTTCCATACGCCGCCGGCACGTCGCTGATCGCCGGTGCTGTCCTCTTCTTCGCCGGCCTTGCCACGTCCCCGCCGAGCACCGGCGACGACAAGGCCTCATACCTGCAGTCGTTGGCCGCCGACCCGTTCCAGACGCAGCTGTCGGCGCTGCTGCTGCACTACGGCAACCTGCTGATGGGCGTCGGGATGCTGGCGCTGCCGCTGCTCGTGCGGGGGCGCCGCGGCAGCGTCATGACGCTCGTCGGGGCGCTGCTCGGGGCGCTGTTCCTGACCGAGATGTCCGGGGCGCTGCTGTCGGACTGGTTCCACATGGAGATCGGCCGGAACCTGCCGGTCGAGCAGGCGGTGGCGCTGTCGGACAAGGTGCTGGCGCACCCCGCGCAGCAGCTGGCGTTCAGCCCCGGCCCGCTGGTGTCGCTGGCGCTGCTGCTCACGTTCGTCGGGCTGGCGCGGGCCGGTGTCATCGGCTGGTGGTCGCTGGGCGGGATCGTCCTGGGCTACGCCGGGCTGCTGCTCATGCCGTACGACACACCGATCCTCCCGGCGGTGGGGACCCTGCCGATGCTGGCGGTGATGGCGTTCGCCGGCCTGCGGGTCATCGAACGGGCCAGGATCACCACACCGGAACCGGTCCGCGTCGCATAGAGAGACGCCGCAGAGAGACGCCGCAGAGAGACGCCGCAGAGAGACGCCGCAGAGAGGCGTCGCAGAGAGGCGTCGCAGAGAGACGGACCTCACGACCGGCGGGCCACGCGACGGCGTACAGCGCCGGAGCCGCCCGCCGGTCGTAAGGTGTGTGCATGGTCGACGCCACTTTCACGCCCCGGACGGCGGTGGGCCTGCGTTCGGAGCGTGGACCGGTCCTGGCCTCGGTGATGCTGACCACCGGGCTCGTCGCGCTCGACAGCACGATCATCGCGACCGCCGTGCCGTCCGTCGTCCGGGACCTCGGCGGGTTCTCGCAGTTCCCGTGGCTGTTCTCGGTGTACCTGCTGACCGCGGCGGTGACGACGCCGCTGTACGGGAAGCTGGCGGACGTCGTCGGCCGCCGCCCGGTGATGTTCGCCGGGATCGCCGCGTTCCTGGTCGGGTCGGTGCTGTGCGGGTTCGCGTGGAGCATGCTGACGCTGATCGTGTTCCGGGCGGTGCAGGGCGTCGGCGCCGGCGCGATCCAGCCGATGAGCATGACGATCATCGGTGACCTGTACACGGTGGAGGAGCGGGCCAGGGTCCAGGGGTACGTCGCCGGGGTGTGGGGCGTGTCGTCGGTGATCGGTCCGGCCATCGGTGGTGTGTTCGCGGACTACCTGTCGTGGCGGTGGATCTTCTTCGTGAACATCCCGGTCGGGCTGGCCGCGGTGTGGATGCTCGTGCGCAACCTCAAGGAGCGCGTCGAGCGGCGCCAGCACCGCATCGACTACCTGGGCGCGTCGCTGCTGGTCGCGGGCTGCACGCTGCTGATCCTCGGCACGCTGGAGGGCGGCATCACGTGGGCGTGGACGTCGGTGCCGAGCGTGGCGATCTTCTCCGGTGGTGCCGTGCTCATGGTCGCGTTCTGGTTCGTGGAGCGCCGGGCCGCCGAGCCGGTCCTGCCGCTGTGGGTGTTCCGGCACCGGATCCTGGTCGGTGGCAACCTCGTCGCGCTGGTCGTCGGCGCGTTGCTGATCGGGCTCACCTCGTTCGTGCCGAGCCTCGCGCAGGGTGTGCTGGGGGCGAGCGCCGTCGGCGCCGGGTTCGTCGTCGCGGCGATGTCGCTGGGCTGGCCGATCGCCGCGACCCTCTCCGGCCGGCTCTACCTGCGCATCGGGTTCCGTGACACGTCCCTGGCGGGTGGCGCGGTCATCGTCGCCGGGAGCGTCATGTGTGCGGTGCTCGGCCGGTACACCGGCATCGGCTGGCTGACGGTCGCCTGTTTCGTCATCGGCGTCGGGCTCGGGCTGACGTCGAGCCCGACGCTCGTCGCGCTGCAGTCGGTGGTCGGCTGGGACCGGCGGGGTGTCGTCACCGGCACGAACATGTTCTTCCGGTCGATCGGCAGCGCCGTCGGCGGGGCGGTGTTCGGCGCGATCGCCAACACGACCCTCGACCGGCGGTTCGCGGCCGCGCCGCCCGGTGTGCGGGAGCGGCTCGGCGGCGCCGACGCGACCGACGTGGTGCTGAAGGGCAACGGCACCCAGCCGGCGGTCCTGGAGTACGCGCGGGGCAGCCTGTATGCGGCGACACACCACGTGTTCATCGCCCTGGCCTGCGTCGCGGTCCTCGGCGCCGGCGCGGTGCTGCTGATGCCGCGCCGGGCCACACCGTTGCCGTGATCCGACACACGGTAGATCCATTTCCTACCGGTCAGGTGGGTACGATCGCCGCCATGCGCTCCAGGACCCTCCTCCTCGCCGCGGGTCTCACCGCGGCCCTCGCCGCCGCTGCCGGCTGCGCACCGGCCGACGACGACACTGCATCCCCGGCCGCCTCGAGCGGCGCCAGCCCCGGCACAGCGACCTGTGACCCGGCGAACCTCAAGACGGTCGCCGCGGGCAAGCTCACGATCGCGACCGACGAACCCGTCTACGAGCCGTGGTTCAAGGACAACAAACCCGAGTCCGGTGAGGGCTTCGAGTCCGCGGTCGCGTACGCCGTCGCCACGAAGCTCGGCTACAGCAAGGACCAGGTCGTGTGGACCCGGGTCACGTTCAACAACGCGATTGCCCCGGGCAAGAAGACGTTCGACTTCGACGTCAACGAGTTCTCCATCACCGACGAGCGTAAGCAGGCCGTCGACTTCTCCGCCCCGTACTATGACGTGACGCAGACCGTGATCGCGTTGAAGACCTCGAAGATCGCCGGGGCGAAGAGCGTCGCGGACCTGAAGGGCGCCAAGCTCGGCGCGCAGGTCGGCACCACCAGCTACCGGTCGATCACCGAGGTGGTGCAGCCGTCGGCGCAGCCGCAGGTGTACAACAACAACGACGACGCGAAGAAGGCCCTGCAGAACGGGCAGATCGACGGGCTCGTCGTGGACCTGCCGACGGCGTTCTACATCACCGGCGCCGAGATCACCGACGCGCAGATCGTCGGGCAGCTGCCGCAGCCGTCCGGCACTCCGGAGCAGTTCGGTCTCGTGCTCGACAAGGGTTCGTCGCTGACCGGCTGCGTCAGCCAGGCCGTCGACGCGTTGCGCGGTGACGGCACCCTCAAGACGCTGACCGACAAGTGGTTGTCGTCGGTGCAGGGCGCGCCGAAGCTCAGCTGATGACGTTCAAGCCCAGCCCGTTGCAGCTGGAACGGGACGCGTACCGCCGCCGGCAGACGATCCTGTCGGTGGCGGTCGCGGCCGTGTCCACGCTGGTCGTGGGGGTTCTGCTGTACGCGGCGGTCACCGGCGCGCCGGGCTGGCACCGGTTCCGTGCCAGCTTCCTGTCGGTGGACGCCGCCCGTGACTCGTTGCCGGCGGTGCTGCGCGGCCTGTGGCTCAATGTGCGGCTGCTCGTCGTCTGCGCGGTCGCGGCGGTGCTGCTCGGTCTCGGCATCGCGACCCTGCGCACTGTCCGGCCCGCGGTGTTCTTCCCGTTGCGGGCGCTCGCCGCCGGCTACACGTACACGTTCCGCGGGCTGCCGCTGATCGTGACGCTGTACCTGTTCGCGTTCGGGGTGCCGGGGCTGCGGCTGAGCGGCACCCCGTCGGTGCTCGTGCTCGGCGGGATCGCGATCGTGCTCACGTACGGCGGCTACATCGCCGAGGTGTTCCGCGCCGGCATCGAGTCGGTGCACCCGTCGCAGCGGGCCGCCGCCCGGTCCCTCGGCCTCAACTACCGGCAGACGATGCGGCACGTGGTGCTGCCGCAGGCGGTGCGGCGGGTCGCGCCGCCGCTGCTCAACGACCTGGTCGCGATGCAGAAGGACGTCGGGCTGATCTCCCTCGCCGGGCCGATCGACGCGATCCGGGCCGCGCAGATCGAGACCGCCGGGTCCTACAACTACACCCCGTACGTCGTCGCCGGGGTCCTGTTCGTGCTGCTGGCGATCCCCGTCGTCGCCGTCACCGACTGGGTCACGCTGCGCGCCGCCCGCCGCCAGTCAGGAGACAACCGGCTGTGACCCTGCTGTCCATCAACGGCGTGCACAAGCTGTTCAACGGCAATCCGGTGCTGCGCGGGGTGTCCCTCGACGTCGCCGAGCATGAGGTCGTCGCGCTCATCGGCGCCTCCGGCTCCGGCAAGTCGACGCTGCTGCGCTGCGTCAATCTCCTCGAACAGGTCGACGACGGCACCATCCACCTCGACGGTGAGGACATCACCGACCCGCGCGCCGACCCGGACAAGGTCCGCCGCCGCATCGGCATCGTCTTCCAGGCGTTCAACCTGTTCCCGCACCTGAGCGTCCTGGACAACGTGACGCTCGCGCCGCGGCACGTGCACAAGCTGCCGGCGCGGGAAGCCGAGGCGAAGGCCCTCGCGCTGCTGGAGCGGGTCGGTCTCGCCGGCAAGGCCCGCGCCTACCCCGACCGGCTCTCCGGCGGCCAGCAGCAGCGGGTCGCGATCGTCCGCGCCCTCGTCAACGACCCGCGGCTGCTGCTGCTCGACGAGGTCACCTCCGCCCTCGACCCGGAGCTGGTGGGGGAGGTCCTCGCCCTCATCCGTGACCTGAAGACCGACGGCGTCACGATGGTGATCGCCACCCACGAGATGAGCTTCGCCCGGCAGGTCGCCGACCGGGTCTGCTTCCTCGACGGCGGTGTCGTCGTCGAGGAAGGCCCGCCGGAGCAGGTGTTCGGCGCCCCGCGGGAACCCCGCACCCGCCAGTTCCTGCAGCGCATCACCGAAGCGGGCCGCCTGTGAACCACCCGGCTGCCGGTTCCGGCGAAAACCGCGTGCACCGGGGTGGGCGGCTCGGATATGTTGCGGCGATGACCATGACGCATGCTCTCCTCGCGGCGGCGGCGATGTCGGCCGTGCCGGCCATGCGCCTGCGCGCCCGGCGTCGCGCCCTGGTCCGCCAGGTGTGACGCACACCTTGTAGGGCGTCGCCACCCGAGTCGCGCCAGGGCCCTCCGAGTCCATCTTCGGAAACGGACGGGCCGCGATGCCGCCTGTCCGTGTTCGCCGCCCTTCGTCGGGGCGGCAGACGGGACCACGGTCATGGCGCCATCCGCTCATTCTCGCAGCCGTCGCGTGTACGGCCAGAACCTGCTCACCGCACCCACCGCGATCCACCGGCTCGTCGACGCCGCCGGGCTCGACCCGTCGACGCTCGTCGTCGAGGTCGGGGCGGGCCGCGGGCACCTCACCGCCGCGCTCGCCGAGCGGTGCCGCCGGGTGATCGCCTACGAGGTCGACCCGGACCTGGCGGCGGCCCTGACGGCGGCCCTGCCGGCCCGCGACGGCGTCACCGTCCGGGTCGCGGACTTCCTCGCCGCGCGGCCGCCGGCGGGACCGTTCGCGGTCGTCGGCAACATCCCGTACGCGCTGACGTCCGCCGTCGTCGACTGGTGCCTGCACGCTCCCGGGCTGACCGGCGCGACGCTGCTCACCCAGCTGGAGTACGCCCGCAAACGCACCGGCGACTACGGCCGCTGGAGCCGCCTCACGATCGCGACCTGGCCGTGGTGGGACTGGCGGCTCGCGGGGCGGGTGCCTCGTGGGGCGTTCCGGCCCGTGCCCCGGGTCGACGGCGGCATCCTGCGGCTGACCCGCCGCCCGCAACCGCTCGCCCCGGCCCGCGGCTACGCGGGGTTCGTGGAGCTCGGGTTCAGCGGGGTCGGCGGCTCGCTGCATGCGTCGCTGTGTCGCCGGTACGACCCGCGCCGCGTCTCGGGTGCGTTCCGGGCGCTGCGGCTCGACCCGGACACGCCCGTCGGGCTGGTCTGGCCCGAGCAGTGGCTGACCCTGTTCCGCCTGCTCCAGCACCGTCCGCGGTAGCTTGACGAGCGCCGCCGCCCGGCCGGCTGCTACCGCAGCGTCTGCGTCAGTGTGTAGCCGGCCGTCGCGGCGGCGAGTCCCAGCACCAGGCTCGCCGTCACGTACGCGGCCGCCCGCCGCGGCCGGCCCTCCTCGACGAGGCGCAGCGTCTCCAGGCTGAACGTGCTGTACGTCGTCAACGCGCCGCAGAACCCCGTGCCCACCAGGGTCCTCACGGTGGCGGGCAGCGCGTCGCCGGCGCCGATCAGCGACCCGAGCAGCGCGCTGCCGAAGACGTTGACGATCAGCGTCCCGAGGGGTGAGCGGTCCTTGAGCGCCCGCTCGGTGAGGTACCGGGCGGGCGCCCCGACCGCCCCGCCGATCAGCACCAGCAGCAGCGTCATGCGGGACGCCTCGTCAGGCGGCGGGCGGACCACACGCCGAACGACACGGCCGCCATCGCGGTGACCAGCGTCCCGGCGACGTAGGCGGCCGCGGTCCAGGCGGCACCCCTGGAGGCGAGGACGACGGCGTCGACGGTGTAGGTGGAGAACGTCGTGAACCCGCCCAGCACCCCGACCCCGAGCAGCGGCCGCAGCAGCGGGTGCCGGCCCTCGACGACGACCACGAGGACCCCGATGAGCAGGCATCCTGTCGCGTTCACGGCGATGGTCGACCACGGCACGCCCGCCTGGGCGTCGTGCGGCAGCAGCAGCGCCACCCCGTACCGGGCGGCGCTGCCCGCTGACCCGCCCACGGCGACGGCGCCGAGGACGTGCGAGGGGCGTGCGGACATCGGGTCAGGGTACCGGTTTACCCGATCCGTACCCGCCGCTGACCACGGCGACGCCCACGCATCGGACGCTGGGCCGCATGCAGCGCTCGATGCGGTTGATGATCGTGCCCGCCGGCTCCCGGGGCTTGTGCGTCAGCCCGCCTCAGGCAGCCGGGAGATGATGGTGAAGCCACCGGCGGGGACGAGGGCGCGGATACGGCCGGCGGTCGTCGTGTAGTGCTCCAGCTCCTCGCCGCCGGGGTCGTTGACGGTCACGGTCGCGGCGCCCTCAAGGGCCCCGCCGGCCCCGCCGGATCTGGTCGCCATGTCGACGTCGCAGACGCGGGTGCTCGTCGCGACGCTGCGCAGCAGCGTCACCCGCGCCCGGTGCTGCGGGTCGCGCAGCGTCAGGCAGTGGATCTCCCCGTCGTCGCGGCAGCTGCCGGCCGTCGTCGACGTGTCCGGGTCCGCCTCGGCGATCCGCGCGACCGCGGCCGCGTGCGGGTCCGCGTCCAGGGCCAGCATCGCCAGGAGTCCGTGGATCGTCGACTCCGCGCCCGCGTCGCGGTGCACCACCCCGCGCCGTTCCTGCTGCCGCGGCGCCCCGTCGACGATGTCGACACCGTCGTAGGTGCGGCCGGTCGCCGGGTCGTACATGGGCGCGCCGGCCGGGTTGTTGCCGAAGAACCACGAGCCGGCGATCCCCGCGAGCGTCGACAGCGCCGGGCGGCCCGTCACCCGTGCCGTGGTCAGCAGCGACTCGACGCGGGACTGCGCGCCGTACGACAGCTGCACCCCGTCGATCGTCAGCGCCTCCCGCGCGCCCGGCACCGCGACCCGCAGGTTGTCCGGTCCGCCCTCGACCAGCAGGTGCGGGGTGAACGACGCGGCGTCGGCCAGGGCGGCGTCGCGGGCGGCGAGGTCGCCGGCGACCTCGTACACGCGGGCGAGTCCGGCCGGTGCGAGCCCGGCCCACGCGTGCCAGGCGCTGCGGGACAGCGCCGACGGCAGCACCGCCCCGAACGGCCACGTCCACGGGGTGCCGGTCCGCATCGCCGTGACGCCCTCGGCGAGCTGTTCGATGAGCTTGCGGGCGTCGTCGTCGCCGGTGCAGCCGGTGTACGCGCAGAGCCCCAGCAGCGCCTCGCCGGTGAGGTCGGCGCCGTCGCCGATCAGCCACGCCGGGGTGGCGGACTCCTCGACGACGCGCCACTGGCCGTACCGTGGCAGCACCTGCCGCCGGATGGCGCTCATCGCCAGCCGGAGCCGGCGGCGCAGGAACGCCGGGAACTCGGGCTCTCCGCCGTCGTCGGCGCTGAACGCGGCGAAGCCCTCGCCGAGCGCCCATACGGTGCGGGCCAGCCACGCCGACTCACCCTCGTCGGACGGGTCGGGGCTCTCCGCGGGGATGCCGCTGCGGTTCAGGGTGCCGTCCGGCTGCTGCCACAGCACGACGTTGCCGTGGGCAAGGTCGCCGGGGTCGTCGTCGGTCTCGTCGTCGTGGACGGTCTGCAGGAAGCACAGGCCGCGCAGCAGCTGCCGGGCGGCGTCGCGGCTGGTGCCGGCGCCGGTCGCCCGCCAGTGCCGCACATAGACGACGGCGGCGCGGGCGATGTCGTCGGCGTTGAACGCGCCCTGCGTGTAGTAGCCGTTGTCGGGGTCGACGGGCCCGCCGCCGACCGGGAGGTAGGTGCCGTCCGGGAGCCGCTCGGCGTAGGTCCAGACGACCTCGACCGCCGGCTCCTCGGCCAGGCGGAACGTCGTATGCCCCGGCTGCGGCGGCGGGGTGAGGCGGACCCGCAACGAGTCCAGATGCGCGAGATTCGTCAGCACCGGACCGGAGTACCCGACAAGTCCGAATTTATGCTGCTATCGGTTGACTGCGAGCTCGCCGAGCTCGGACCAGTCGTCCTGGTCGACGGTCGCGTTGACGATCCGCGGGGTCGCGGCGAGGTACTGCGGCAGCGTCCGCTGCGCGTCCTTGAAGTGCGCCGACTGGACGTGCGCGCCGCCGGCGTCACCGTCGCGGAACGCCTCGACCAGCACGTATTCGTTCGGGTCGGCGAGGCTGCGGGACCAGTCGAACCACAGGCAGCCCGGCTCGGCCCGCGTCGCCCGGGTGAAGTCCGCGGCGATCTCCGGCCACCGCTCCGCGTGCTCCGGCAGGACCTGGAACTTCGCCGTAATGAAGATCATGACGTCTTCCTCCATGGGATCAGCGGAACATCTGGGATCAGCGGAACATCTGGGATCAGCGAAACTTGTGATCAGCGGAACGCCAGCCGCGCCTGGCGGCTCGGCTCCAGGACCATCACCTTGTAGGGGCAGGCCCGGTCGGTGATCGCCTCGTACGCCTTGACCGCCCGGTCGGCCGCGTCCAGGGCCTGAGCGAGGGGCGTCTGCCCCTTGCCCTTGTTCCGGAACAGCGCGCCGTAGAACGCCGAGGCGAACACGGTGCCCTCGTGCCAGCCCACCCGGGTGGACGTGCCGATGTAGACGATCTCACCGTGCAGGCAGTCGCGCAGCGCCTTCTGCCAGGCGCCGATCCCGGTCTTGCAGCCGTCGGCGAGGACCGCACTCGCGTTGAGCCCGTGCCCGCGCTCGGCCGCGTAGTCGCCGAACTCCTGCAACGCCAGCATCGTCTTGCCGTCGGTACTGCTGAACGTCGGCGTCTCCGCGTGGTCACCGTGCGCCATCACGTGCAGCACGTCGCACGCCGCCGTGAACGCGGCGAAGATCGTGTCGGGGTCACGGGACCGCACGAAGTCGATGTCGACGATCGGGACGGGTAACCCGGCGTTGATGCTCTGCAACGTCGACTGCACGAACGCCATCGACGCGTCGAACGACTGGTCCAGCCCGATGTCGAGCAGGCTCACCCGCCGGTTCCGCATACCGTAGCCCCCCTCGCTCCGGTCACATTGTGCGTCAGTCCGGCAGGACGGGCTTCTCCCACACCGAGACGTGCTGGACGCTCTCACTCGTGAAGGGCTCCTGCTGCCAGTTCGCCCAGCGCGCGAGCGGCCGCAGCCCCGCGATCTGCGCCATCAGGTCCAGCTCGGCCGGCCACACGTACCGGAACGGGATCGACCGGAAGCCGCCGCGGCCCCCGGAGACCTCGACGTAGTTCGAGCTCATCGACTGGGTCGCGACGTCGTAGAGGTCGTACGCCCAGCGGGTCTCGCTCACCAGGAACGGCACCACGTCCTGCCCCGGCGGCAGCCGCCGCAGGTCGGGCATCATCACCTCGACCGCGAACCGCCCACCGGGCTGCAGGTGCGCGGCCACGTTGCGGAAGCACGCGACCTGCGCCGCCTGCGTCGTCAGGTTCATGATCGTGTTGAAGACGAGGTACGCGACGGCGAACGACTGGTCCACCCGCGTCGTCGCGAAGTCCCCGATCGTCACGCCGATCGCGTCGCCGCCGGGCTTCTCCCGCAGCCGGGCCACCATCGCCCGGGACATGTCGATCCCGTGCACGGGCACCCCACGCGCCGAGAGCGGCAGCGCGATCCGCCCCGTGCCGATACCCAGCTCCAGCGCCGGCCCGCCGTCGGCGAGCTCGACAAGGGTGTCGACGGCCGGCTTCACGACCGCGGGGTCCGCCATCTCCCTCGACGACTCGTCGTACCGGGCCGCGACCCGCTCCCCGAAGTAGCCGTCCTCATCGATCATCGCCGGACCCTATCGCGGCCGTCCGTTTTCGGTACGTCAGGGGCACGCTTTCCGGTTCCGGCGCGGGGGCCCGCCACAGCGGCCCCCCGCTGCCGGTGCCACGTGGTCAGAGCTGGCCGGTCCGCTCCCGCCAGACCCGCTCCTTGGCGATCCACTCGTTGTCCTGCGGGAACTCGTCGATGCTCGGCACCCGCCGGACCTCGACCTTGCTGCCGGGGAACTGGGGGAGCCGCTTGGCCCACTCGACCGCCTCGTCCTTCGAAGCGACCTCGAGGAGGTAGAAGCCGCCGAACAGCTCCTTCGTCTCCCCGTACGGCCCGTCGGTGACCACCGGCGTCTCCCCGTCGAAGTGCACCACGACCCCCTGCGCCGGGTCGTCAAGCCCCTCCGCCGCCAGCAGCACCCCGGCCCGCATCAGCTCCTCATTGAACTTGCCGACCGTCTCCAGCATCTCCTCGAACGGCGTTTCCATCATCTTCGCCGTCGACTCATCGCTGCCGCGCATGATCAGCATGTACTTCGCCATCGTGGTTCTCCTCACGGTGAAGGTCGCTCCTCGACCTTCTCACCCCAAGGTCGAACGACCCACCCGAGGATCGACACGCCACCCAAACGAATTTCCAACTCCGTTCCGCCGCAGCTCAGCCGATGCCCCGCCACCCTCCAGCGAGGTGGTCGCGGCGAGGCCGGGCCGGTCCGGCGGGAGGCCTTGCTCCTGCCGGACCGGCCCGGGAAAGTGCGGGTGAGTGGGCGAGGTCAGTCGACCTCAACCGCGGCGGCGGCGAACTGGGCCGAGTACAGCCTGGCGTAGGCGCCGCCGGAGGCGAGCAGGGACGAGTGGGTGCCCTGCTCGACGATGGTGCCGTGCTCCATCACGAGGATGAGGTCGGCGTCGCGGATGGTGGACAGGCGGTGGGCGATGACGAAGCTGGTCCGGCCGGCGCGCAGGGTGGTCATCGCGCGCTGGATCAGGACCTCGGTGCGGGTGTCGACGGAGCTGGTCGCCTCGTCGAGGATGAGGATCGTCGGCTCGGCGAGGAACGCCCGGGCGATCGTGATGAGCTGCTTCTCGCCCGCCGAGACGCCGGCGCCCTCCTCGTCGATGACGGTGTCGTAGCCGTCGGGGAGGGTGCGGACGAAGCGGTCCGCGTGGGCGGTCTCGGCGGCCGCGACGATCTTGTCCTGGGTCGGGTGGTCGGCGCCATACGCGAGGTTCTCCGCGATGGTGCCCTGGAAGAGCCACGTGTCCTGGAGGACCATGCCGATCTGTTCGCGGAGGTCGTCGCGGGACATGGTGGCGATGTCGACGTCGTCGAGGAGGATGCGCCCGGCGGTCAGGTCGTAGAAGCGCATGACCAGGTTGACGAGCGTGGTCTTGCCGGCGCCGGTCGGGCCGACGATCGCGACCGTCTGGCCCGGCTCCACGGTGAGGGAGAGGTCCTCGATCAGGGGTTCGTCCGCCTTGTACCGGAAGGAGACGCCCTCGAACGTCACCTTCCCCCGCACCTGGGCGGGGCGCGCCGGCTTGACCGGGTCCGGCGACTGCTCGTCGGCGTCGAGCAGCTGGAACACCCGCTCGGCGGAGGCGACACCCGACTGCACCAGGTTGGCCATGCTCGCGACCTGGGTCAGCGGCTGGCTGAACTGGCGGGAGTACTGGATGAACGCCTGCACGTCGCCGAGCGACAGCGACCCCGACGCGACCCGCAGGCCGCCGACGACGGCGACGAGCACGTAGTTGAGGTTGCCGATGAACATCATCGCGGGCTGGATGAGCCCGGAGATGAACTGCGCCCGGAACGACGCGGTGAACAGCGCCTCGTTGTGCTCCTCGAACGTCTTCGCGGCCTCGGCCTGCCGGCCGAAGATCTTCACCACGGAGTGCCCGGTGAACATCTCCTCGATGTGCCCGTTGAGCTTGCCGGTGCTGGCCCACTGCTTCACGAACTGCGGCTGCGACCGCTTGCCGATGCGCATGGTGACCAGCACCGACACCGGCACCGTGACCAGCGCGATGATCGCGAGCAGCGGCGAGATCCAGAACATCATGCCGAGGACACCGAAGATCGTCAGCAGCGACGTGAGCAACATGCTCAGCGACTGCTGCAGGGTCATCGCGATGTTGTCGGTGTCGTTGGTGGCGCGGCTGAGGACCTCGCCGCGCGGCTGCTGGTCGAAGTAGCTCAGCGGCAGCCGGGACAGCTTCGCCGACACCTGCTCGCGGAGCCGGTAGACGGTGCGCTGCACGACGACGGTGGTGAGCCGGGCCTGGAGCAGGCCGAGGATCCAGGCGCCGAGGTACACGACGGCGACCCACAGCAGGACCCGCTCGAGCCGGGCGAAGTCGATGCCCCGGCCGGGCACGACGTGGTCCATGGCGGCGAGCAGGTCGGCGAAGCGGTCCTGCCCGCGCTCCCGCGCACCCGCGACCGCGTCGGCCTTGCTGATGCCCGCGGGCAGCTGCCGGCCGACGATGCCCTCGAAGATGACGTCGGTGGCGTGGCCGAGCAGCCGCGGCCCGATGACGGAGAGCACGACGCTGCCGATGCCGAAGACCAGCACGGCCGCGACGAGCATCCGGTCGGGCGCGAGCATCCGCAGCAGCCGCTTGGACGAGCCCTTGAAGTCCTCCAGCTTCGCCGGCGGCCCGCCGGCGCCCATCATCATCCGCCCAGGCCCGAACGCGGGCGGCGAAGGCCGCGACCCGCCACCCGGCCCACCAGGGCGCCCCGGTCCGGTCATGCCGCCACCTCCGCTTCGCTCCGGCGTCGGCCTGAGCCGAACCTGTCACATGATGAGCGGCCCGAGCCGCTTCGCTGGCCGCTCATGCCGCCACCTCCGCTGCGCTCCGGCGTCGGCCTGAGCCGAACCTGCAATGCTGATGAGCGGCCCGAGCCGCTTCGCTGGCCGCTCATGCTGCGGCCTCCTGTTCGGTGAGCTGGGAGAGGACGATCTCGCGGTAGGTGGCGTTGCCGTCCATCAGCTCGGTGTGGGTGCCCGTGCCGACCACGCGGCCCTCGTCGAGCACGACGATGGTGTGCGCGTCGCGGATCGTGCTGACCCGCTGCGCGACGATGACGACCGTCGCGTCGGCGATCTCGGCGCGCAACGCGTCGCGCAGCGCGGCGTCGGTCGCGTAGTCCAGGGCGGAGAACGAGTCGTCGAAGAGGTAGACCTCAGGCCGGGCGACGAGTGTCCGGGCGATCGCGAGCCGCTGCCGCTGCCCGCCCGAGACGTTGGTGCCGCCCTGCGCGATCGGCGCCTCGAGCGCCTCGGGCATCGCCCGGACGAAGTCGGCGGCCTGCGCGACCTCCAGGGCTCGCCACAACTCGGCGTCGGTCGCGTCGGGCCGGCCGTAGCGGAGGTTGGACGCGACGGTGCCGGAGAAGAGGTACGGCTTCTGCGGCACCATGCTCACCGTCGCCGACAGCAGCGCCGGGTCGATGTCGCGCACGTCGACGCCGTCCACCAGGACGGTGCCACCGGTCGCGTCCATCAGGCGGGGGACCAGGTTGAGCAGGGTGGTCTTGCCGGCGCCGGTGCTGCCGATGATGGCCGTGGTCTGCCCGGGCCGGGCGGCGAGGTCGATGCCGCTGAGGACCGGCGACTCCGCGCCGGGATAGCGGAACTCGACGCCGCGCAGCTCCAGCTCGCCATGGCGGGGCAGCACGGTGACCGGCGTCGCCGGCACCACGACGCTGGACTCGGTGGTGAGGACCTCCTGGATGCGCTCCGCGCACACCTCGGCCCTCGGGATCATGACGAACATGAACGTCGCCATCATGACCGCCATGAGGATCTGCATCAGGTAGCTGAGGAACGCGGTCAGCGCCCCGACCTGCATGCCGCCGGTGTCGATGCGGTGCGCGCCGAACCAGAGCACGAGGATGCTGGAGGCGTTGACGACCAGCATCACGGTGGGGAACATCAGCGACATCAGCCGGCCCACGGCGAGGGACACGTCGCGCAGGTCGCCGTTGGTCTTGGCGAACCGGACCCGCTCGTGCTCGTCGCGGACGAAGGCGCGGATCACCCGGATGCCGGTGATCTGCTCGCGGATGACCCGGTTGACCAGGTCGATGCGCACCTGCATGAGGCGGAACAGCGGCCGCATCCGCACCACGATGACGGCGATGATCCCGATCAGGATCGGGACCACGACCAGCAGCAGCGCCGACAGCGGCACGTCCTGCACGAGGGCGAGGATGATGCCGCCGACGCACATGATCGGTGCCGTGACCATGAGCGTGAAGGTCATCAGCACCAGCATCTGGACCTGCTGGATGTCGTTGGTCGTGCGGGTGATCAGCGACGGCGCGCCGAACTGCCCCACCTCCCGCGCCGACAGCTCCTGCACCTTGTCGAAGATGCCGGCGCGCACGTCCCGGCCGAGGGCCATCGCGGTGCGGGCGCCGTAGTAGACGGCGGCGGCGGAGCAGACGATCTGCACGAGCGTGACGGCGAGCATCCAGCCGCCGATGCGCATGATGTAGCCGGTGTCGCCGGTGACGACACCGCCGTCGATGATGTCGGCGTTGAGCGTCGGCAGGTACAGCGTCGCCGTGGTCTGCACCAGCTGCAGCAGCACGATGAGCCAGATCGTCCTGCGATACGGGCTCAGATAGGTTTTGAGCAGTCGGATCAACATCGTCAGGCGTCTCCCCCGGTGGTGTCGGTCGGGCGGACCAGCAGGCCGTCGAGCAGGACGGCGACCACGCCGTCGGCGTCGAGCTCGCCGGGCTCGGCCAGCTCCGGCCGGACCGACGCGATCACGAGCAGCACGAGCATGCCGGCGGTGGTGGCGGGGCTGCGCCGCAGCAGCGCCCGGTCGGGCTCGATGAGGGCCTCGACCGCCTCGGTCAGCACCCGGCGGCCCTCCATCAGCTGCTCGACCTGGCGTCGCCCGGTCTCCATCGGCAGCGTCCGGGCGACCATCATGAGCTGGACATTGGACTCGAACCGGCGCAGCAGGACCGCCGCCGCGTCGCGCATGCGCTTGCGCAGCGGTGCCTGCCGGTCGATCGCGTCGAGGTCGCGCAGCACCGTCTCCTGGTCGAAGGCGGTGCCGAGCGCGGCGAGGATCAGCGACGCCTTGTCGGGGAAGACGCCGAAGATGGTGCCTTCGGCGACGCCCGCGGCCTCGGCGATCTGCTTCGTGGTGACCGCCGCCCCGTGGGTGCGCAGCAGCGGGATGGTCGCGGCGACGATCGCCGCCCGCCGGTCGTCCGGCGACAGCGCGGGGACGCGCCGGCGTCGGGCTCGGACAGGCTGCTGGTTCACGACGGCCACCTTACTGAGCGAGCACTCACTCGGACAAGCGAATAATGCTGTGAGCGGAAAAGCGAAAAAGCGGAAAGACGAGAACGGAAACCCGAGTACGACGAGAACCACACCCTAACCACAACCACCGACACTTCCGGCGGTCCGCTACTACTTGGCAACCGGGTGTGATCGCGGCGGGCACCCCGGCCTCCCGAACCTGATGGGGCACAACCGAGCCTGGGAGACGAGATGACGACACATGCTCACGACGAGGATGCCCGTCTCGCCGCGTTGCACAGTTACGGCATCCTCGACGGCCCCCGCCCCGCGGCCCTCGACGAGCTGACCCGCCTCGCGTCGTCGATCTTCGACGCGCCGATGTCCTCGGTCTCGCTCATCGACCGGGACCGGCAGTGGTTCGCCGGCAGCACCGGCCTCGCCGACGCCGAGACGCCCCGCGACGTCTCGTTCTGCGCGCACACCCTGCCCGAGCGGCGGCAGCTCGTCGTGCCCGACGCCCGGCTCGACCCGCACTTCCGCACGTACCCCAACGTCACCGGCGACCCGCACATCCGCTTCTACGCGGGCTCCCCGCTCGTCGACGAGGACGGCCACGCCCTCGGTGCCCTGTGCGTCATCGACGACCGCCCCGGCGACCTCGGCCCCCGCCAGCGCGAGGCCCTGGACACCCTCGCCGCGCAGGCCGTCGGGCACCTGTCGCTGCTGCGCAACCGGCTCCTGCTCGCCGAGCTCGGCGACGAGCTGGCCCGCGCCACGCAGCGCGAGGAGGACCTGATCGCGACGGTCTCGCACGAGCTGCGCACCCCGGTCGCGGCGATCCAGGGGTACCTGGAGCTCCTCGCGGAGGAGGAGCAGCTCGCCGCGTACGCCCGACTCGTGGAGCCGATCCAGCGCAACGGCGAGCGGCTCGTCCGCATGGTCGACCACCTGCTGACCGGCACCCGCCCCGCGCACGCCCTGACCGAGCTGCACCGCACCCAGGTCGACCTGGCCATGGTCGTCGAGGCCGCCTGGCGGGCCTGCCGCAGCCTCGCCGAGCAGCGCGGGGTGACCCTGTCGGTGGTTCCTTCGCCGGCACGGGTGGACGTCCGCGCCGACGTGACCCAGCTGACGCATGCGGTGCAGCAGCTGGTGCGCAACGCGGTGCTCTTCACCCCCGCGGGCGGCGACGTCACCGTCGCGGTGGTCGGCGGCCCGGCGCCGACCGTCGAGGTCGCGGACACCGGCGTCGGCGTCCCGGCCGACGAGCTGCCGTATGTCTTCCAGCGCTTCTACCGCGGCCGGCACGCCCGCCAGCAGGCCGTCCCCGGCGTCGGGCTGGGCCTGCACATCGCCCGCCAGGCCGCCACCGCGCACGGCGGCACCGTCTCGCTGAGCTCGGCCGGCAAGGGCACCACCGCGAGGCTGTCGATCGCGGTGTGACGGCCGCGGTGGAACTTTCAAGCGAAAGCCGAAGTCCCGCCGTACCGGAGACGTCGATGCTTGCCAATGGCGGGAGGCCGTGGGAACACTGCGCTCACCTCATGTGAGGAGGAGCACATTGCGCCCAGTGTGGAGCGTCTTGGCGGCCCTCGCCGTCGGCGCTGTCGCGGTCCTCGTGGTGCCCGCCCCGGCGAGCGCCCACGGTGTCGCGATGGTGCCCGGCAGCCGCACCTACCTGTGCTACGTGGACGGCCTGAAGGCCACCGGCCAGATCATCCCGTCCAACCCCGCCTGCGCCGACGCCGTCGCGCAGGGCGGTCAGCAGCCGCTGTACGACTGGTTCGGCGTGCTGCGCTCAGACGCCGGCGGCCGCACCACCGGCTTCATCCCCGACGGCCAGATCTGCGGTGCGGGCACGACGAAGTACGCCGCGTACAACGCCGCCCGGACCGACTGGCCGACCACCCACCTGACCGCCGGCGCCACGATCCAGATGCGGTACAGCAACTGGGCCGCGCACCCCGGCACGTTCCACCTGTACGTCACCCGCAACGGCTGGAGCCCCACCACCCCGCTCGCGTGGGGTGACCTGGAGCCGTTCTGGAGCGCGACCGACCCGCCGCAGTCCGGCCCGCCCGGCGCGCTGAACTACTACTCGTTCAACGCGACGCTGCCGTCGGGCAAGACCGGCAAGCACATGCTGTTCATCCAGTGGGTCCGCTCGGACAGCCAGGAGAACTTCTTCAGCTGCTCCGACATCGTCTTCGACGGCGGCAACGGCGAGGTGACCGGCATCGGCGGCGCGCCGTCGTCGCCCTCAGCCTCGGTCTCCCCGTCGAGGAGCACGTCGCCGTCGGCGTCCGCCTCCCCGTCCAGGAGCACGTCACCGTCCAGGAGCACGTCCCCGTCGCGGTCGAACTCGCCGTCCACGGGGTCGGGCGCCTGCACCGCCACCTGGAGCATCGTCCCCAGCTCATGGGCCGGGCACTTCCAGGCCGAGGTCACCGTCCGCAACAACGGCAGCGGCAGCCTCAACGGATGGACGGTGCGCTGGTCGTACACCGGCGGACAAGGCTTCGAGGGATCGCCGTGGAACGGCACACTCGTCGCACAGCCCCCGAATCCGGCCGTCAGCAACGTCGACTGGAACAGGGTCCTCGCCGCCGGCGCCACCACGTCGTTCGGCTTCAACGCCACCGGCACCGCCCCGGCGACCGCCCCGACCCTGAGCTGCACCAGCCCATGATCAAGTCACCCCTGTTGCGGCTGCTGACCGGTGTGGTGGCGGTGGCGTTGGTACTGGCAGGCCTCGTCATCGCCACCACCCGGAGCTCCAAGCCGGACGCACCGGCGGAGAAGGAGACGGTGCACACCGTCACCGGCGCGCACGACGGCCGGCAGGCGGCGACGCTGGAGGTGGTCACCGGCGCGGAGTCGGTGATCATCCACAGCGAGCCGATGGACGGTTACCTGTACCGCGCCTCGACCCTGCCCGGCAGCCGCGTCGAACCCGCCGCGGCCGTCGACGGCGAGGTCGTCCGGCTCAGCCTGAACGGCACGGAGGTCGCGGGCCAGGCGACGGTCCACGTGTACCTGAACTCGACCGTCCGCTGGACGCTCAAGCTCGCCGGCGGCGGCCTGCGGCAGGTCGTGGACTTCGGCTCCGGCCGGCTCGCCGCCGTCGACGTGGTCGCCGGGGTGCAGGAGCTCGACGTCACCGTCCCGAAGCCGGAGGGCGAGCTGCCGATCCGGGTCGGCGGCGTCGGCAAGCTCCTCGTCCACGCCCCGGCGGGCCCGCCGGCCCAGCTGACGCTCGGCCAGACCAGCACCGTGGGCAAGGCGACCCTGGACACCTCGGCCAAGCAGAACCTGGCCGGCGGCGCCGTCATCGCCCTGCCCGGCTGGCAGCAGGCCGCCGACCGCTACGCCCTGCACGTCGACGGCGGCGCCGCCGAGGTCCTCCTCGACCGCCGCTGAGCAGCACCGCCGCACGACCGGTGGAGGCGCGGGCCCAACCCCGCGCCTTCACCGTGTCTCGTCGGCCACCGCCAGCTGCCGGCGGAACTCCGCGCGACGCTCCTTCGAGCGGCGGCCCCGAACTGTATCGACCGGACGCACGCGGGAAAGATTCTCCGGGGCGGGTGTCGATCGGCGGGTGGGCCCGTTCGACCTCGGGGTGAGAGGGTCGGGACGCGACCCCACCGAAGGCGAGGAGCACGGCGATGGCGAAGTACATGCTGATCCTGCGGGCCACCGACGAGGCGATGGCGAAGTCGGCGGACATCCCGTTCGAGGAGATCCTGGACATGATGGGCCGATACAACGACGAGCTGATCCGGGCCGGGGTCATGGTCGCGGCCGAGGGGCTCGACGACGCGGGCCAGGGCGTGGTCGTGGAGTTCGGCGGGGAGACGCCCGTGGTCACCGACGGGCCGTACGGGGAGACCAAGGAGCTGTTCGGCGGCTTCTACATCCTCGACGTCGCCTCGAAGGAGGAGGCCGTCGAGTGGGCGCGGCGCCTGCCGGGCGGGCCGGGCACCAAGGTCGAGGTGCGGCGGGTGTCGGACATCGACGACTTCCCGCAGGACAACGAGTGGATCGCCAAGGAGCGGGCGAGGCGCGAGCGGACCGGGCAGCTGTGACCCCCATGGACTCCGCAGACCCCGACGGCCCGCCGGGCACCGAGACGGCGCGGCGGGCCGTCGAGACCGTGTGGCGGATCGAGTCGGCGAGGATCGTGGCGGCGCTCAGCCGGTACACCGGCGACTTCAGCCTCGCCGAGGACGTCGCGCAGGAAGCGGTGGCGGAGGCGCTGGTCAGCTGGTCCCGCGACGGCACGCCGGACAACCCCGTGGGGTGGCTGCTGGCGACCGCGCGGCGGCGCGCCATCGACAGCTTCCGGCGCAGGTCGGCGCGGGACGAGCGGTACGCCGCCATAGCCGGCCAGCTCGGCGAGGGTGATGCCGCCGCGGGGGCGCTGGTGCCGCAGCAGCAGGACGACCTGCCGTGGGACCCGGACCGCATCGACGACGACATCCTCGCGCTGATGTTCGTGGCCTGCCATCCGGTGCTCGCGCCGGAGGCGAGGGTCGCCCTGACGCTGCGCACCGTCGGCGGCCTGTCCAGCGAGGAGATCGCCCGGGCGTTCCTGGTGCCGGTGCCGACCGTACAGGCGAGGATCACCCGGGCGAAGAAGACGATCGCGGCGGCGAAGGTGCCGTTCGAACTGCCGCCCGCGCAGGACCGCAGGCAGCGGCTCGGCGGGGTCCTCAGCGTCCTCTACGTGATCTTCACCGAGGGTTCGACGGCGACCGCCGGCGACAACCTGCTGCGCCCCGACCTCGCGTACGAGGCGATCCGCCTGACCCGGATGCTGGCCGCGGTGCTGCCCGGCGAGCCCGAGGTGCACGGGCTGCTCGCGCTGTGCGAGCTGACCGCGGCCCGCTTCCCGGCGCGCACCGGCCCGGACGGCGAGGCGGTGCTCCTGGAGGACCAGGACCGGCGGCTGTGGGACCGGTCCGCGATCCGGCGGGGGCTCGCGGCGTTCGCGGCCGCGTCGAAGAGGGGGCTCGGCCCGTACGGGCTGCAGGCCGGCATCGCCGCGTGCCACGCCGCCGCGCCGTCGGTGGAGGAGACCGACTGGGAGCGCATCGTGCTGCTCTACGAGGCGCTCGGCCGGATCGCGCCGTCGCCGGTCGTCGAGCTCAACCGGGCCGTCGCCGTCGCGATGGCGAGCGGGCCGCTGCGGGGGCTCGCGATCGTCGACGAGCTGGTCGCGGCCGACCGGCTGCCCGGCTCGCACCTGCTGCCCGGGGTCCGCGGCGAGCTGCTGCGGCGGCTCGGGCGCACCAGGGAGGCGCGGACGGAGCTGGAGCGCGCCGCCCGCCTGTGCACCAACGCCCGCGAACGGGCGGTCCTGCTGCGCAAGGCGGAGGCGCTGCCGTAGGTCAGGCGTCACCGGGCCGCCGGGAATAGCCTCGTCGGAGGCGTATTCCCGGCCCGGGCGCCGGCTGCGTCACGCTGCGCCGGAGGCCGTGACGCTCCTAGGCTCGGTGGCATGAACATCGCATTGACCGGTGGGACCGGGTACATCGGATCCGTGGTGCTGGAGCAGCTCGTCGCGGCGGGGCACGCCGTCACGGCCCTGGTGCGCAGCGACGAGGCGGCCGAGAAGGTGCGCAAGGCCGGGGCGGAGGCCGCCATCGGGGACCTGTACGACACCGCGTGGACGGCGCGGCTGTTCGCGGCCGCCGACGCCGTGGTGCACACCGCGGCGCCCGGCGACGGCAGCAGCGAGCAGTTCGACCGGGCGGTCGTCGAGGCGGCGGTCGAGGCGCTCGCCGGGACCGGGAAGCCCTACGTGCACACCAGCGGCGTCTGGCTGTACGGCAGCAACGCCGACATCACCGAGGACTCGCCGCTCGCGCCGCCGGCGCTGACCGCGTGGCGGCCCGAGGTGGAGCGGTCGGTGCTCGACGCGGACCTGGTGGCCACGATCGTCACGCCCGGCGTCGTGTACGGCCACGGCGGCGGCATCCCCGCCGGCGTGCTCACGCCCGGCGACGGCAAGGTCCGGCTGGTCGGCGACGGCTCGCAGCACTGGACGACCGTGCACGTCGAGGACGTGGCCGCGCTGTACGTCACCGTCGTCGAGCGCGGCGAGCGCCTCGGGCACGTGCTCGGCGTGTCCGGCGCCAGCCCGACCGTCCGCGAGATCGCCGAGGCCACCGGCGCCGAGGTGGTGCCGGAGACCGTCGAGGAGTCCCGGGCCAGGCTCGGCGCCCTCTTCGCCGACGCGCTGCTGCTGGACCAGCGGGCCACCGGCGCGAAGGCCCGCTCGCTCGGCTGGTCCCCGACCCGCCCGACCCTACTGGAGGAGGTCAGGGGCTAGGCGACGCAGAACTCGTTGCCCTCCGGGTCGAGCATGACGATGTGGCCGAGCCGGTCGCCGTAGCGCTCCTCGCGCACCAGCGTGGCGCCCGCGGCGACCAGCTCGGCGGCCTTGTCGCGGATGGTCGCCGGACCGGCCACCCGGATGTCGATGTGCACCCGGTTCTTCGCGGTCTTGCCCTCCGGCACGCGCAGGAAGCCGATCGCGGGGCCGGCGCCGGCGGGGTCGACGATCGAGGCGCCGTCCGGCTCGTCGTAGCCGGGCTCCGGCACGTAGCCGAGCGCCGCCGCCCAGAACGCGGCGAGGGCGTGCGGGTCCGTCGCGTCGCAGCCCAGGGTCCAGTGGGTCATGCGGCCACGGTACCGACGAAGCCGGCGCTGAAGGCGGAACCGGCGCTCACGACGAAGCCGACGGGGTCAGCGCTGACGACGATGGCGGGGCGGGACGCCGAAGAGGGGCATCCGCCACAGCGGCAGGTCGGTGAACGACTCGCCGGACAGGGTCAGCATGCGGCGCAGGCTGAGCCGGATCAGGTGGTGCGCGACGTAGAGCAGCCACGCCGCCAGCGGCAGCTCGACCAGCAGCGCGGTGCCGAGGCTGACCCAGCGGTCGGGGCCCGCCGCCGTCATCAGGTCGAACCACGCGTCGCACACCAGCAGGGTCGAGCTGACGACCGCGGTCAGCAGGAGGACCTGGCGGCGCCGCGCCGCCGCCCACGCGGTGGCGGCGAGGGCGGCGGCGAGCACCAGGTCGAAGCCGACCCACGTGGCGCGCCAGTGGCCGGCGAGGTAGCGCGGCGGCAACGTCCACGCGAGCACCGCCACCCACGGGATCAGGAACAGGGCGGCGGTGACGACCACGACGACGAACCGGCGCCGGGTCCGCTCACCCGCACGCGGTGCGGGAATGAGGACGGCCAGGCGCCGGGCCAGGTCGGCCCGCTCGGACGGGGACATCCGAGCGAGCTCGTCGTCGGTGATCGGCACTCAGCGGCCGCGCTGCGCCCGGTAACGGTCGACCAGGGCGGCGGTCGAGGAGTCCAGCGCGGACGTGTCGCCGGCCTCGGCGGTGAGCGCCGGCTCGATCCGCTTGGCGAGGACCTTGCCGAGCTCCACGCCCCACTGGTCGAACGAGTCGATGTCCCAGATCGCGCCCTGGACGAAGACCTTGTGCTCGTAGAGGGCGATGAGCTGCCCGAGCACCGACGGGGTGAGCTTGTCGGCGAGGATCGTGGTGGTGGGGCGGTCACCGCGGAACGTGCGGTGCGGCACCTCCTCGGCGGGCACCCCCTCGGCCGCGACCTCCTCCGAAGTCTTTCCGAACGCGAGGGCCTGCCCCTGCGCGAACAGGTTGGCCATCAGCAGGTCGTGCTGGTCGGCGAAGACGCCGAGGCCGGGCGCGGGCTGGGCGAAGCCGATGAGGTCGGCCGGGATGAGCATCGTGCCCTGGTGGATCAGCTGGTAGTAGGCGTGCTGGCCGTTGGTGCCCGGGGTGCCCCAGACGACCGGGCCGGTCTGCCAGTCGACCGGGCGGCCGTCGTGGTCGACGTACTTGCCGTTGGACTCCATGTCCAGCTGCTGCAGGTACGCGGTGAACCGGGACAGGTAGTGGCTGTAGGGGAGCACCGCGTGCGTCTGGGCGTCGTGGAAGTTGCGGTACCAGATGCCGAGCAGCCCGAGCAGCAGCGGCGCGTTCTGCTCCGGCGGCGCGGTCCGGAAGTGCTCGTCCATCGCGTGGAACCCGTCGAGCATCTCCCGGAAGCCGTCCGGCCCGAGCGCGATCATCAGCGAGAGGCCGATCGCGCTGTCGTACGAGTAACGCCCGCCGACCCAGTCCCAGAACTCGAACATGTTGGTCGTGTCGATGCCGAACTTCGCGACCTCGCCGGCGTTGGTCGACACGGCGACGAAGTGCTTCGCGACCGCGGCGTCGTCGCCGAACGCGTCGAGGATCCACTGGCGGGCGGCGGTCGCGTTGGTGATCGTCTCGATCGTCGTGAACGTCTTCGACGACACGATGAACAGCGTCCTCGCCGGGTCCGCGGCCCGGACCGCCTCGTAGAGGTCGGCGCCGTCGACGTTGGAGACGAAGTGCATCTCCAGCCCCCGGTCGGTGTAGCCGCGCAGCACCTCGTAGGCCATCGCGGGGCCGAGGTCGGAGCCGCCGATGCCGATGTTGACGATCGTGGTGATCCGCTCGCCGGTGAAGCCGGTCCACTCGCCGGAGCGGATCCGGTCGGCGAACGCGGCCATCCGGTCCAGCACGGCGTGCACCTTCGGCACGACGTTCTCGCCGTCGACCTCGACGACCGCGTCGCGCGGCGCGCGGAGCGCGGTGTGCAGCACCGCCCGGTGCTCGGTGAAGTTGATCTTGTCGCCGTGGAACATGGCGTCGCGCAGCTGGGCGACCCCGCGCGCGGCGGCGAGGTCGCGCAGCAGGCCGAGGGTCTCGCCGGTGACCAGGTGCTTGCCGTAGTCGAGGTAGAGGTCGCCGACCTGCAGGGAGTACTTCGTCCCGCGCTCCGGGTCTTCGGCGAACAGGTCCCGCAGGTGCACCTCACCAAGCTCGGCGCGGTGTTTCGCCAGCGCGGCCCATTCGGGCAGTTGGTTGAGTCGGCCCTGAGACATCAAGCACTCCTTCAGCGAGGTCACACTCTCACAGGGATTGTGCCCCTTTCGGGTGCGTCTCGTCCTCCGCGCGCCGATCTTGCGGTTGGTCCCGCCCGCTGACCAGCGCCTCCTCCGGTTCGCCGGCGGACGCCTGTACATCTGCCGAAACCGCCTGACGTCGGCGCAGGCCCAACACGACGGCCCCGGCGGTCGCCACCGCGACCACGATGCCGACCGTGGCCGTCGGCACCTCGAACAGTTTCAGCGCGCTCGCGATGAGCACGATGACCAGCGCGGCGCGGACCACGCCGGCGGGCGCCCGGGACGACAGGCGGGCGCCGATCAGCACGCCGGGGACCGAGCCGATGAGGACCGCGGCGGCCAGGTCGAGCTTCAGGTCGCCGAAGATCGCGTGGCCGAGGGCGGCCGCCGCGACGAGGGGGATGGCCTGGACGAGGTCGGTGCCGACCAGGTCGTTCGGGCGCAGCATGGGGTACAGGGCGAGCAGGATGACGATGATCAGCGAGCCGGAGCCGACGGAGGTCATCCCGACCACCAGCCCGCCGACGGCGCCGAGCAGGGCCGTGGGGACCGGCCTGACCTTCAGCGGCACATCCGACTTTTCGCCTTTTCCGCTTTTGTACGACTTAAGGAGCAGTCCGACGACGGCCAGCAGGAGTGCGACGCCGAGCGCGACGCGGACGATGTCCTGGACCTGCTCGCCGTCGCCCAGCGCGCGCATGAGGAGGACCCCGGCGAACGCCGACGGCACGCTGCCCAGGCACAGCCAGCGCACGAGCGACCAGTTGACGGTGCCGCGGCGGGCGTGCACCCAGCCGCCGAACGGCTTCATCACCGCGCTCGCGGCCAGGTCGCTGGAGACCGCGGCCAGGGGAGGGATGCCGAAGAACAGCACCAGGATGGGGGTCATCAGCGCGCCGCCGCCCATGCCGGTCAGTCCGACGACGATGCCGACGCCGAGCCCCGCCAGGGCCATCACAGGATCCACCGGCGAATTGTGCACTATCTCGGTCGTCTTTGTCGGTACGAAACGGGGCTGCGGCGGCGGATGTCACGTCGATAGCGTGTGGCGATGCAGGTTGGCACCCAGGTCCGGCTGGTGTTCTGGTCGGTGGCGGCGGCTTCGGCGCTGCTCGCCGTCGATGTCGCCGTCACGGCGGTCGTGACGCGCGACCTCGCCGCGCTCCACACCGTGCTCATGTCGCCCCGGTCGCTCCAGCAGGTCGAGGCCGACTACCACAACAACCTGGTGGTCGCCTCGGTCGGCGCGGTCGTCCTGGGCGCGCTGCTGTTCTTCGTGCGGTGGCGCACCCCCAAGATCAGGGCCATCCTCTGGGTCGTCGGCCCGCTGCTGGCCCTCGCCCTGCTGTGCGGGCTGGTCGGCGGCCCCGAGTGGGCGGTCGCCCCGACGGGTGAAGAGCCGGAGCTGCTGCGCCAGGAGTACGCCCGCGCGGTGCCGGAGTGGTACCTGTGGGTGCACGGCGTGGCGGGCCTCATCGCGGCCGGCCTGCTGTTCTTCGTCGCCGGCTTCCTGGTCCGCACCGACCTGCGCGAGTACTACCTGGAAGGGCAGGGCACGGGGGACAGCTACCGCTCCTGGATCGACCGGACCTCGGCGTGAAGCGGATCCCGGGCGACCTGTCGTTCGTCGTGCGGCGCGGCACCGGGCGGTGGACCGTGCTGATCGGCGGCGTCTCCGCGGCGGCCTGGGTCCTGCTGATGATCCTGGTGTCGGCCGGCCTGCTGGCGGGTGACTCGCCCGACCGGACCAACGGCGACGCCGTCGCGGTCGTGGCCATCGGGCTGTGCGCCCTGGTGGTCCTCGGCGCGCTGGCCGTCGCCGCCGTGCGGATCGCGGTGTCCGGCGGTCCGGTGCTCGCGCTCGACTCCGTCGGCCTGTGGGTCCGCAACTCGCGCGGGCTCTGGGGCACCCCGGTCTGGGTACCGTGGGCGGGGGTCTCGCAGCTGACCCGATCCCGCCGGCTGACCGTCCTGACCACCGACGGGGTCCGCTATTCCGTGCCGCTGCGGTTCAACGACCGGACCCCGGCGGAGATCGTCGGCGCGGTGGGCCGGTTCAGCGGGCGGCCGGTCCTGGAGGCGTGACACGCGTCCCTGGACTGCGTCCCGGGGATGGTCGTGCTTCACTGAACGGGACGCGGGGCCACCTCGCCGTTCCCGGCGTCGTGTTGTGCTTCTGTGGTCGGCCGTTTGCCGTGGTGCCGTCGTCGCCGGTTTCGTTTTCCGTGGTGTGGTCGTCTTTTCCGTGGTGTCGTCGTCGCTGGTTGCGGCGCGTCGGGCGCCACATCCGGCGAGGGTGCCACGGAAATGTCAGACCCTGCGGCTACGCTCGCGGGCAGCAGCGCACCAGGATCATTGGAGAGCATCGAGTTGACCGCACAACCCGAGACCTTGTACGGGGCTGACGACCTCACGCTCCTCGAAGGGCTGGACGCTGTCCGCAAGCGGCCCGGCATGTACATCGGCTCGACCGACAGCCGCGGCGTCGCTCACCTGTTCAACGAGATCGTCGACAACTCCACCGACGAGGGCATCGCCGGCCACGCGACCCGCGTCGAGGTGACCCTGCACGCCGACGGTTCCGTCCAGGTCGACGACGACGGCCGCGGCATCCCCGTCGGCGTCCACGCGAAGTCGGGCATGTCCGGCGTCGAGCTCGTGCTGACCCGGCTGCACGCCGGCGGCAAGTTCGGCGGCTCCGGCTACAAGACCTCCGGCGGCCTGCACGGCGTCGGCGCCTCCGCGGTCAACGCGCTGTCGCACCGCTTCGACGTCACCGTGCGCCACAGCGGCAAGGTCCACCACATGGCCTTCCAGCACGGCGTCCCCGGCGACTTCGACGGCGCCGGCCCGAGCGCGGCGTTCACCCGCCGCTCCGGGCTCAATGTCACGGGGCGGATGAAGCGGGGCCAGTCCACCGGCACCTCGATCCGCTACTGGCACGACTCGCGCTACTTCGAGACCGGTGCCGCGCTCGACGTCGAGGCGGTCCGCGCCAAGCTGCGCAACACGGCCTTCCTCGTCCCCGGCGTGACCTATGTGCTCAAGGACGCCACCGGCGGGCAGATCTCGACGGAGACGTATCACTACCCCAACGGGCTCGCCGACATGGTGGAGTTCCTCGCGCCGTCCGGCGACCGCGCCGTGTGCGGGCTGCTGCACATCACCGGCGAGGGCACCTACAAGGAGAATGCCGCCGACGAGAACGGCGTCATGAAGGCCAATGTCGAGCGCCGCGCCGAGGTCGAGATCGCGCTGCGCTGGGGCACCGGCTATGAGCGGGTCGTGGAGTCGTTCACCAACACGATCCGCAACGTGCACGGCGGCACGCACCGGCGCGGCTTCGAGCGCGGCGCGCTGCGGGCCCTCAGCGACGCGATCCGCAACACCCGCGGCCTGCTGCGGCCGAAGGAGGACCTGCCGACCCTCGACGACGTGCTCGAAGGCATGACGGCGGTCATCCACGTGCGGATCCCCGAGCCGCAGTTCACGTCGCAGACCAAGGACGAGCTGTCCACCGCGCCGGTGACCCGGGTCGTGCAGGGGATCGTCGAGCAGCACATCAAGGCGTGGGTCGAGGCGCGCAAGACCAAGGTCGAGGCCCGCACCGTCCTGCAGAAGATCGTCGACGCGGCGCGGGTCCGCCTGACCCAGAAGCAGCAGAAGGACGCCGCCCGGCGCAAGACCGCCCTCGAGGGCGCGTCGATGCCGGCGAAGCTCGTCGACTGCCGCTCCACCGGCGTGCAGCGCAGCGAGCTGTTCATCGTCGAGGGCGACAGCGCCCTCGGCACCGCGCGCATGGCCCGCTCCTCGGAGTATCAGGCGCTGCTGCCGATCCGCGGCAAGATCCTCAACGTGCAGAAGGCCAACATCCAGCAGGTCCTGGACAATGCCGAGTGCTCCGCGATCGTGCAGGTCCTCGGCGCCGGCTCCGGCCGCACGTTCGACCTGGAGTCGATGCGGTATGGGCGAATTCTGATCATGGCCGACGCCGACGTCGACGGCTCGCACATCCGCACTCTGCTCATCACGCTGTTCGCCAAGTACATGCGGCCCGCGATCGCCGACGGCCGGCTCTACGCCGCCGTCCCGCCCCTGCACAAGATCGTCACGAAGGGGCGCAACCCGGAGACGATCTACACGTACACGCAGCAGGAGATGGTCAGCACGGTCAGCCGCCTCGAGAAGGCCGGCAAGCAGGTCGTCACGCCGATCCCGCGGTTCAAGGGTCTCGGCGAGATGGACGCCGACGAGCTGTGGGACACCACGATGAACCCGGCGACCAGGGCCGTGCGGCGCATCACCCTCGACGACATCGAGAAGGCCGAGGAGGTCCTCGAGCTGCTCATGGGTGAGCGGGTCGAGCCCCGGCGAAACTGGCTGATCGACGCCGCGCCGCGGGTCGACCAAGAGAACATCGACGCCTGAGTCAGGAAGGGTAGTCCGGCGACATGGCACGCAAGGCCAAACCAATGAAGGCCGACCTGTCCGCCTTCGACCAGGCGGGCGCGCGGGTGCTCAACAACCCGCTCATCACCGAGGTCGAGGACTCCTACCTGGAGTATGCGTATTCGGTCATCCACTCCCGCGCGCTGCCCGACGCGCGCGACGGCCTCAAGCCGGTGCACCGCCGCATCCTGTTCTCGATGCAGGAGCAGGGGCACCGCCCCGACCGCGGCCACGTCAAGTCGTCCCGCGTCGTCGGTGACGTCATGGGTAAGTACCACCCGCACGGCGACAGCGCGATCTACGACGCGATGGTCCGCATGGCGCAGGACTTCTCGCTCAACGTGCCGCTGATCGACGGCCACGGCAACTTCGGATCCCCCGACGACGGTCCGGCCGCCTCCCGGTACACCGAGGCGAGGATGTCGCGCGAGGCGATGCTGCTCGTCGGCGAGCTCGACGAGGGCACCGTCGACTTCCGGCCCAACTACGACGGCTCCCTCGACGAGCCCTCGGTGTTGCCCGCCGCGTTCCCCAACCTGCTGGTCAACGGCTCCTCGGGCATCGCCGTCGGCATGGCCACCAACATGATCCCGCACAACCTCGGCGAGGTCGTCGCCGCGGCCCGCTGGCTGATCAACCACCCGGCCGCCACGCTCGACAAGCTCATGGAGTTCGTCCCCGGCCCCGACCTGCCGACCGGCGGGCTGCTGCTCGGCCTCGACGAGGTCCGCCGCGCCTACGAGACCGGCCGCGGCGTCGTGCGCATGCGCGGCCGGGTCGAGATCGGCCTGCTCGAAGGCAGCCGCGGCCGGCAGGCCATCACCGTCACCGAGCTGCCCTACGGCATCGGCGCCGAGAAGGTCATCGAGAAGATCACCGACGAGGTCAACAAGACCAAGCGCCTGCAGGGCATCGCCGACGTCAAGGACCTCACCGACCGGGAGAACGGCACCCGCCTCGTCATCGAGTGCAAGGTCGGCGTCAACCCGCAGGCGCTGCTCGCCGACCTGTACCGGCTGACCCCGCTGGAGCAGTCCTTCGGCGTCAACAACCTCGTCCTCGTCGACGGCCAGCCGCAGACCCTCGGCCTCAAGCCGCTGCTGGAGGTCTTCCTCGCGCACCGCTACGAGGTCGTGACCCGGCGCACCGAGTTCCGCCGCAAGAAGCGCCAGGACCGGCTGCACCTCGTCGACGGCCTGCTCGTCGCGCTGCTGGACATCGACCGGGTCGTCGCGCTCATCCGCGCCAGCGAGAACGCGGCCGCCGCCAAGGCGTCGCTCATGAGCGAGTTCGGCCTCACCGACATCCAGGCCACCTACATCCTCGACACGCCGCTGCGCCGCCTCACCCGCTACGACCGCATCGAGCTGGAGGCAGAGCAGGCCCGGCTCAACGAGGAGATCGCCGCGCTCAGCCAGATCCTCGACGACGAGAAGGTCCTGAAGAAGGTCGTCTCCGACGAGCTGGCCGCCGTCGTCAAGGAGTTCGCCCAGCCGCGCCGCACCACGCTCATCGACGGCGACCTCAAGGAGGTCCTCGCCGCGTCCGTCCCCGCCGGCCCCCTCGAGGTGTCCGACGACCCGTGCCAGGTCCTGCTGTCCACGACCGGCCTGGTCGCCCGCACCGCCGCCGAGTCGGAGGAGGCCCCCGAGGGCAGCCGCAAGGCCGGCCGCGACAAGCACGACACCGTCCGCGCCGTCGTGCACACCACCGCCCGTGGCCAGGTGCTGCTCGTGACCAGCCTCGGCCGGGCGTTCAAGGTCGACGTCCTGCCCCTGCCCGTCCTGCCCGAGCAGCCCGGCACCGTCTCCCTGCGCGGCGGCATGTCCACCGCCGAGCTCGTCTCCCTCCAGCCCGGCGAGACGGTCGTCGCGCTCGCCCCGCTCGGCGGCCCCGGCGCCGAGGGCTCACCCGGCCTGGCCCTCGGCACCCGCAACGGCATGGTGAAGATCTGCGCGCCCGAGTGGCCCGTCCGCGCCGACGAGTTCGAGGTCATCGGCCTCCGCGACGGCGACGAGGTCGTCGGCGCCACCTGGCTCACCGACGGCGCCGAGACCCTCGCGTTCGTCACCTCGGATGCGTCGCTGCTCCGCTTCCCGGCCAAGCTCGTCCGCCCACAGGGCCTGAAGGGCGGCGGCATGGCCGGCATCGCCCTGTCCGAAGGCGCCCAGGTCCTCTACTTCGGCGCCGTCAACACCCAGGACCCCCAGCACGGCGAGCCCATGGTCGTCACCGCCACCATCGGCAACGCCAAGATGACCCCGCTGCGCCTCTACCCGGCGAAGGGCCGCGCCACCGGCGGCGTGCGCGCCCAGCGTTTCCTGAAGGGCGAGAGCCGCCTGGTGCTCGCCTGGGTCGGCCCCCGCCCCGCTGCCTCCTCCACCAAGGGCGAGCCTCGCGACCTGCCCGCCCCCGACCAGCGCCGCGACGGCTCAGGCGCCCAACTCCGAGCCCCCGAGATCGTCGGCCACCTGGTCGAACGCGGCTGACCTCTCACTCGCACCCACCAACCTGCCCACCGGCCCGATCCCGCAACCCGCTCCACTCCCCGCCGGCGCTGCCCACCCCAGCGCCGGCGCCCTGCCCCGCCGCCGCGCACTGCCCCGCCGCCGCGCCCTGCCCCACCGCTGCGCGCTGCCTCCTCAGCGCCTAGACGCAGAACCGGTGTGCTCACCCGACGCAACAGCACCCGCACCCAGCGCCGGGTGGGTTCACCACCGCCAGCGGCGCTGCCTCCTCAGCATCGGCGTGCTCACCCGGCGCCGCAGTGCTGCACTCAGCGTCGGCCCGCTCACCGGCGCCGCGGTGCTGCCTCCTCAGCGTCGGCGAGGTCACCCGGCGCCGCAGTGCTGCACTCAGCGTCGGCGCGCTCATCGGCGCCGCGGTGCTGCCTCCTCGGCGTCGGCGCGCTCGCCCGGCGCGGCGCCGACAGCACTCAAGGCCGCAGCGGCCTGCTTCCCGGGCCAGCGTCTGCGCCTGAGTGGCGTTTCCGCGCCGCAACTGGAGTCGGTGGTGGGGCCGGGCGGGAGTGTCGCTGGCCGCCGGGCCTGGGCGCCGAGTTCGCGCAAGGTCAATTGTTGTGGCGGTTGATCCAAGTCGTGCGGTGGCCGTTACCGCGGCCGGTGCTGTCCTTTGATCACCGGCGCCGCGGTGTTGCTGTGTCGCCGTGCCGAGGTAGAGCGCGGGTGTGTGTTGCTGGCTGCCGGGTTGGGCGCCTGGTTTGCGAGGCTGTTCTCGCGGCGGGTGATCCAAGTCGCGGGGTGGCCGTTGCCGCGGCCGGTGCTGTCCTTCGATCACCGGTGCCGCCGTGTTGCTGTGTCGCCGGGCCGAGGTAGAGGCGGGTGTGGGTGTTGCTGGCTGCTGGGTTGGGCGCCGGGTTCGTGAGGCTGTTCTCGCGGCGGGTGATCCAAGTCGCGGGGTGGCCGTTGCCGCGGCCGGTGCTGTCCTTCGATCACCGGCGTCGCCGTGCTGCTGCGTCGCCGTGCTGCTGCGTCGCCGTGTTGCTGCGTCGCCGGGCCGTGGCAGGGGGTGGGTGTGAGTGTTGCCGGGTCGTGAGGGTGATCCTCGTGTCGGGTTGATCCAAGGACCGGGGTGGCTGCCGGTGCGACCCGGTCCGGCCTTCGATCATTCGTGTCGAGGAGGGTGCTGGGTGTCTGGTGGGTCAGGGCTGGTAGGTGAGGTCCAGGGTGTCCGTGTGGGCCGGCCAGGTGAGGGTGAGATGCCAGCAGCCGGGCTGGGGGAGGTCGATGATCGACGGGCCGGGGCCGCCGGGGACGGTACGCCGGACCACGTCTTGAGTGCCGGTGCGGGTGGCGTCGATCTGGAGGTCGCCGGGTGGGGTGGGGTCCTTGGCGATCCAGAGGATCTTGTTGGAGGAGCCGGCGGGTCTGGTGACGGCGAGGGGGTGGCCGAACATCGCGGCGACGATGGTGCCGTGGTCGCTCAGGACGTGCGGCATGCTCGAGTCTCCGGTGAAGCCAGCGCGGGCCCACGAAGGCAAGGGGCCGGTGTCGACCGGGGAGCCGCATCCCGAGCGGGCGGGGGCGGCCGGCACGGTCTGAGTCGGTGTGCTCAGAGACGGTGCGCCTGGAGAGGGTGCGCCCAGTGCGGGGGCGGTCCGGGACGGCGGTTGCGGGCGGTTGGCGGTACAGCCGCCGGACACCATGACGACGGCCGGCAGCAGCACGGCGCACCACGAAGAAAGTCTCACGCGTCCGTGAGTCGCGGCGGCGGCGCGAGGTTCCCGGGGGCGGGGCGCGAGCCTAGTCGTCGTAGGACTCGGCGAGCTCGGCGAAGGCCTCCTCGACCGGGGCCAGGCGGGTGAGCAGGTCAGCCAGTGGGCGCCGGCCGACGAAGCGGGCGCTGTCGCGGCCGACGGCCAGCAGGGAGATCAGCGCCGACTCGTCGCGGGTCGGGAGGGTGCCGGCGGCGTCCTCCCAGAACAGGACGTGGTCCTCGGTGTCGTCGGTCTTGACGGCGGCCGCCCCGGCCAGCATGAGCAGCAGCTGCTGGGCGGGTGGCTCCCAGAAGCCGGAGTGGCCGACCGTCCACAGGTACGCCTCCAGGGCGCCGTCGTGGTGGCGCAGCACGGTCAGCGTCTGCGGGTCGTCGGCGCGTTCGGCGAGCACGGAGCGAGGAGTCTCGTCGACGGCGTCGGTGGACCACTGCGGCGTGCGGTCGGACCACCACCAACCGGCGAACATCGCCGAAGGGTTCTCGATGCGTGAGGCCGGCGGCACCGGTGCGTCCATCCAGGTGTCGAAGCCATCCCGGGACATGGTGATCCGGGCGGCGGTGATGAAGGTGTACGACACGGCGACGATCTTAGGTCAGCGCGTACAGGAGCGTCACAGCCAGCCCGAGCGCCGGAACAGGCGGTAGAGGACCACCGACCCGACGGTCATGATCAGCAGGATGAGGTAGAAGCCGTAGTCCCACCGCAGTCCGGGGATGTGTTCGAAGTTCATCCCGTAGATGCCCGCGATCGCGGTCTGCAGCGCGGCGATCGCGGCCCAGGAGGCGATCTTGCGCATGTCGTTGTTCTGGTCCAGGCCGACCTGGGCGAGGCGGGCCTGCAGGATCGAGTCGAGCAGCTCGTTGTCGGAGGCGACCCGGTCGACGACCTGGGTGAGCCGGCCGAGCAGGTCCGCGAAGTACTGCCGCAGCTGCGGCGGCAGCTCCACCACGGCCGGGTCGTTCATCCGGCGCAGCGGCGCCTGCAGCGGCACGACCGCCCGCTTGAACTCGACCAGCTCGCGCTTGAGCTGGTAGATCTGCTGCACGTCGCAGCCGCCGACGCGCAGGAACGCGGTCTGCTCCAGCTGCTCCACGTCCTGCTCCACGTCGGTGGAGACGTCGTGGTAGACCTCGATCATGCGGTCACACACCGCGTAGGCGACCGCCCACGGACCGTGCCCGAGCATGGCGGGGCGCTGCTCGAGTTGCTGGCGGACGTCGGCGAGCGCGCCCGCGCCGCCGTGCCGGACCGAGACGACGAAGTGCGGGCCGATGAGCAGGGTCACCGCGCCGGTGTCGACGACCTCGGAGGTGGCGGTGAGCTCGGCGTGCTCGACGTAGCGGGCGGTGCGGATCACCAGCATCGTCACGTCGCCGCGGCGCTCGACGGCGGGCCGGCGCTCCCGTGCGACGGCCTTCTCGGCGGTGTGGTCGTCGATGCCGATCTCCTCGGCGACGGCCGCGAACTGGGCCCACGTCGGCTCGAACAGCCCCAGCCAGACGAACCCGTTGCGCCGCCGGCGGGCCGCCGCGTACGCCTCGCGGAACGTGTGCCCGTCCGGCTGCCGGACGCCGCGGACGTAGAGCGCGCAGTCGACGATCGAGTCCCGCCCGTCGTCGGCGAGCAGGTGCGGCAGTGGCTCGCCGGGCTGCAGGTGGCGCATCATCCGGCCGATCATCCGGCCGACCCGCCGGCCGACCCTGACCTGCTGCACTTCCGACCCCCTTGACGCCGAACGCGGTAGCGCAACGCTACCGCGTTGATCGTCAGGGGGAATCGGCCGTGCGGGGCAGCGACGAGCCCTCGTCGAGCCGCACGTACAGCAGCGCGCCGAGCACGAGCAGGGTGCCGGCGAAGACCTCCCAGCCGAGCGCGATCCCGGCGACCGTGACGACCACGCACTGCACGACGAGCGCGACCATCGCCAAGCGGCCGGTGGCCAGGAGTTCAAGGCGGCCGGCGGCGCGGCGCCGCAACGCGGCAGCGAGCAGCACCGCGCCGAGCGCGACCAGCAACGCACCCAGGATGACGGCGGCGACCCGGATCCCGACCTGGGCATGGCCTGGATCGGCGCCGTTGAGCGACATGGAGTACGCCCCGATCACCCCACCGACGACGAACAGCGCGGCGCCGACGACCACGCCCTCGACGATGATCCCGACCGCCGCGGCCAGCAGCGCCACCATTCGCATCCGGTCAAGTTACTCCCGAGTAGCCGAGGCTTCAAGACCCGTCGATGAGTCTCGTTAGGGTTGCCCGGATGTACTCGCACATCCTGTTCGACTTCTTCGGCACGCTCGTCGACTACGACGCCGGCCGCACCAGCCAGGGGTATCCGCGCGCTTACGCCGAACTGGGCAGGCTCGGCGCCACGGTCTCCTACGCCGAGTTCCTCCAGGGCTGGGACGGCGCGTTCGCGGCGTTCGACCGGGACAGCGACGCCGACGACCACGAGTTCTCGATGGCGCAGGTCGGCACCGCCTACCTCACCGAGGTGCTCGGCCGGGTGCCCGCCGCCGGCGAGGTCGACGCGTTCATCCGGGCCTACCTGGCCGAGTGGAGCGCCGGCGTCCGGTATCCCGATGGGGTCGTGCCGCTCATTCAGTCGTTGTCGCGGGTGTACCGGCTGGCCGTCGTCACCAACACGCACCAGCCGGACCTGGTGCCGGGCCACCTCGCGGCGATGGGCATCGCCGACCTGATGGACGTGGTGATCACGTCGGTGGAGGTCGGCCACCGCAAGCCGCACCCGGCGATCTACACCGCGACCGTGGCGGCGCTCGGCATCGAGCCGTCCGCCGCCGTCTTCGTCGGCGACACCTACCTCGCGGACTTCGCGGGGCCGGAGAAGTTCGGCATGACCGCGTTCCTCATCGACCCGGCGCGCCGCGCCGACGTGCCCGAGGCGCGGCGCCTCGCGTCGGTGCTCGATCTGCCGGCGCGGATGTCTCCCAACGAAGTGGCATAAGGCGGTCACGTCCGGACCCACCCCGGCGGGTGACGGTCCCGGCGGTATGAGGGAAGTGGTATGGATGGGTCATCCCTAGGCATTGCTATATGTACATACGTGACTACCGTCACGGCACATCCGCTGCCAGGGAGGCCGAGTGAAACGAAAGATCGCCGCAGCCGGTGCACTGCTCCTGACCGGGGGCATGCTGGCCGCTCTCGCGTCACCAGCTGACGCGTCGCCCAGCAACCCAGCCCCCTCGGCCCTGCAGGCCCACCGGGCGGACATCCGGGCCGCCGACAGTGAGGCCTACACGGTCGCCAGGAGCCGGAAGGACGCCAGCGGCGCGTCCCATACCCGTTATACCCGCACCTACCACGGCCTGCGGGTCTACGGCGGCGACTTCGTCGTGCACGCCGCGCCGGACGGCACGTTCAGCAGTGCGTCCGTCGGGCTGCACGCACCGCTCACCCTCGGCACCAGTGCCGCGGTGTCCAAGACGGCCGGCGCCGCCAAGGCGAAGTCGGCGTTCAGCGGCACGATCACCTCGGTCGGCAGCCCCGAGCTGTTCGTCGACGCGAGCGACGGCACCGGCGTGCTCGCCTACGAGACCGTGGTCAGTGGCTGGCTCGCCGACGGACAGACCCCGTCGAAGCTGCACGTCATCACCGACGCGACCACCAACGCGGTGCGCGGCGCCTTCGACGAGATCGAGACCGTCCAGGGCACCGGCAACAGCATCTACTCGGGTTCGGTCCCGATCGACACGACACTGTCGGGCACGACCTACCAGATGATCGACCCGTCGCACGGCAACGGCCGCACCTGCGACATGAACAACGGCACCAGCACCTGCACCACGTTCACCGACGCGGACAACACGTGGGGCACCGGCGCCAACTCCAACCGGCAGTCCGCGGGCGTCGACGCGCACTTCGGCGCTGCGGTCACGTTTGACTACTACAAGAACGTGCACGGCCGTAACGGCATCTTCGGCAACGGCGCCGGCGTGCCGTCGCGGGTGCACTACGGCAACGCGTACGTCAACGCGTTCTGGGACGGCGCGCAGATGACCTACGGCGACGGCTCCGGCAACAGCCGGCCGCTCGTCGCGCTGGACGTCGCGGGCCACGAGATGAGCCACGGCGTCACGGAGGCGCTCGCCGGCCTGGTGTACTCCGGTGAGTCCGGCGGTCTCAACGAGGCCACCAGCGACATCTTCGGCTCGATGGTCGAGTTCTACGCGAACAACGCCAGCGACCAGGGCGACTACCAGATCGGTGAGAAGATCAACATCAACGGCAACAACACGCCGTTGCGCTACATGTACAACCCGACCCTGGACGGCTCGTCGCACGGCTGCTGGTCCACCAGCACCAAGAACGTCGACGTGCACTACTCGTCGGGCCCGGCGAACCACTTCTTCTTCAACCTCGCCGAGGGCACCGGGGCCACCGCCTACGGCACCTCGCCGGTCTGCGGCTCCGCGCCCGCCGTCGTCGGCATCGGCCGGGCCAAGGCCGAGAAGATCTGGTACCGCGCGCTCGACGTCTACTTCACGTCGAACACGAGTTACGTGAACACCAGCAACCCGGGCAACACGGCCCGGGCGTACTCGCTGAGCGCCGCGACCGACCTGTACGGCACCTGCTCCGTGGAGTACAAGGCCGTCCAGGCCGCGTGGACCGCGGTGAACGTGGCCGGCAACGACGCCGTCTGCCCGACCGGCAACGACTTCTCCCTCGCCGCCGCGCCGGCGAGCGGCTCGGTCAACCCGGGCAGCGCGGCGACCAGCACGATCACCGCGACGCTCACCAACGGCTCGGCGCAGACCGTGGCGCTGACCGCGTCGGGCCTGCCGTCGGGTGCGACCGCCAGCTTCAGCCCGGCCTCGATCAACTCGGCCGGCGGCACGTCCACGCTGACGATCGCCACCTCCGCGTCGACCCCGTCCGGCACCTACGCGGTGACCATCACGGGCACGGGCGCCAGCTCGACCCGGACCACCACGTTCAGCCTGACCGTCAACGGCGCGCCCGGCTGCACCGGCACCAACGGCAACGACGTCGCCATCCCGGACAACACCACGGTGACCAGCACGATCACCATCAGTGGCTGCAACCGCAACGCCTCGGCCACCAGCTCGGTGAACGTGGCGATCTACCACACCTACCGCGGTGACCTGGTCGTCGACGTCGTCGCCCCCGACGGCTCGGTCTACAACCTGTCGAACCGGTCCGGTGGCAGCGCCGACAACATCATCCAGAACTTCACCGTCAACCTGTCGACCGAGGCCGCGAACGGCACCTGGACCCTGCGGGTCCGCGACGCCGCGACCCTCGACACCGGCCGGATCGACACCTGGACGCTTACCCTGTAACCGGAGAGCATTCCGCTCCAAGCGTCCCAACGTCGATGACCAAGCACTGAAAGGATCGGGCGGGAAGCTGATTGCTTCCCGCCCGTTCCAGCAACGCCGGCAGCCACCCATAGAGCCGCAGCTAGTCAGTCCGGCCCAGCAGCGTTGGCGAACTGTCGCGTCTCGCTCTGGTCGGCCGGTGTGGCGGGGTCAAGAGGGCGGGTCAGTCTGCTCAGGGCCTGTGTGGAGTCTAGGTAAATATGCCCATCCGAGTTATGGCGGGTTCGCGTTCGTGCGTTTCGACGAGCGAGGCAGCGAACTCGCGGAGCAGGTTATGCATGCTGTACCGGCCTGGTGCGTGCGGCAGCACCAGGTTGGCCTCGACGAGCTCGTCGAGCAGGTCACGAGCGGCGGCATGTGGAAGGTCTGCCAGCGCCGCGATCGGCAAGACCTTGAAATCCCCGGTCGGGTGAAGCCCCAGGAGCCGAAACAGCCGCCTCTGCGGTGCTGTGAGCTGCCGGTACGACGCGGCAAATGCACCCCTCACGCTGAGACCCTCCGACGCGACCGTGAGCAAGGACGGATCGGCCGCGCAGAACTGCTCAGTCATGGCCTGTACGCTCCACAGGCTCCGCTGGTGGAGGCGGTGGGCCACGAGCCGCAGGGCGAGCGGCAGCCGACCGCAGAGCTCGGCCAATGCGAGCGAGGAGGCGGGTTCCCGGTCGATGCGGTCACCTACACACTCCCGGAGGAGCAGCACGGCATCGGCGGGTTCGAGCGGATCCAGCGCCAGCGACCACGCGCCGTCAATCAGTCCGAGCCGAGTGCGGCTGGTGACCAGGACGAGGCTGGGACCGAGACCGCCCAGCAGGGGTTCGATCTGTGCCGAGGCGGCGACATTGTCGAGCACGACGATGCCGCGCTGCTCGGCCATCTCGGTGCGCCACAACACGAGCCGGTCCGGCAGTTCCTTGGGTATCCGCCGACTGGGCAGCAACTGGCCCAGCAGCAGGCCGAGGGCCCTGTGTGTGCTCAACCGGGTGGCGTCGCTGTAGCCCTGGAGGTCAACGAACAGGTGTGCGCCCGCGAACTCGGCTCGAACACGGTGCGCCAACGCCACGGCAAACGCCGACTTGCCGACACCTGCCATACCGTCGATGAGAAGTACCCGCTGTGTGCCGGCGTCGGTCGCTCCTAGCGAGTCACATGCCCGGGCAAGCTCCCCATCCCGACCCACCAGCTGGGACACGCAGCTCGGCAAGCAGCGCGGCGTGCGCGGGGAGCCCGCGGACCCACCAGCGTTGTCGGACGTCCGTTGATTCGGCGAGTGTCCGACCGTCGGCCCGGGGCGCTCGATGAACTGGGCTGCCGGTCGCGATGAGACGGGCGTCGGCTCCTGAAGCAGAACGCGACGGTGCGCTTCGGCCAACTCGGGACCCGGCTCGATGCCCAGTTCCACGACGAGGCGCTGCCTGATGGCGGTGTATGCGTTGAGCGCGTCGGCCTGCCGGTTCTCGGCGGCCAGAACCGAGACCAGGCGGGCGTGGACCGGCTCGTGCAGCGGATGGGCGGCAGCGACCTCGCGGAGCGCCGGGAGGCTCCGGCCCGGCTTTCCGAGGCCCAACGCGAGGTCGGCGTGGCGTAGCGTCATGGCGATGCGCTCCTCGACGACTGATGTCACGATCGGGTGCGCCTGCAATTGCGGCACATCGCTGAGGGGGGCACTCCGCCAGAGCGTGGCAGCGGTCTCCAGAAGATTCAAGGCGCGGTCGGATTCCGACGTGACGGCCGCGCGGACCGTTCGGCGGAACACGGCGAGGTCGATCTGGTCTTCGGCAAGGTTGAGCTGGTAGCCGGCCGGGGTGCGGCTGATGACCGCGTCGCCGTTCTCGGACGTTCGCTGCAACATCGACCGCAGCCTCGATATGAAGGTGTAGAGCGACTGGGCCGCACTTTCCGGCGGCCTGTCAGGCCAGAGCATGTCGATCAGCTCAACCTGCGGCACCGCGGTGTTGACAGACAGAGCAAGCCTGCCGAGCAGGACCTGCTGACGTCCACGGCTGATGAGCACAGGCGTTGGCCCTCGGTAGACGGTCAACGGTCCGAGTATCCCGAGCCGCACTGGACCGTCCGGGACGGCTGAGGGGCAAGATCTCATCATGAACACGGCTGCGCGGCGGAATGCCACCTCGGTATCATCTGTGAGCCGGAGTGCGGCGACAAGGGCGTCGATCGAGCGCTGACGTGGCCGTCGGGTCCTCTCCTGTTCGAGGTCGCGGATCGCGGACACGCTGATGCCAACGACTCTGGCCAATTCCTGCTGGCTGAGTCCGGCCTCCTGGCGATGTAGGCGCAAGATTGCGCCGAATCCCCCCTTGTACCTCATCGCGCCACCTACGTTCCCCGTGAGTGTTGCAACGATTCTAATCGATGGTCTTGAATGAACGGGGGATTGAAGATTGCGGGTGGCCTGATGTGTGTTTATTGTCACCCATCGGCCGAGGTCTCGACTGAGCCGCCCTTGAGCTTGGTGGGTGGTTTGGTGCGTCCTGGGAGTGCATGATTCGCCGTCCGTTGCTCAGGTATTGGAGCGACGGGCCCGGCTGGAGGCTGTGCTCGTTGGGCGGGACGTGGTGATCGTGGGGCGCGACGCCAGGGCGGGGGTGTTGGCGCGGCGGGTCGACCTGCCGCAGGTGCGCCTGCAGGTTTCGAGTGCCGACTGGAACGCCGCCGCTGCCTTGACGAAGGGCTGAGTCAAGTACGTGTGGCGTACGGGCATCGTTCCGCAAGGAAATTGGCAGATCCGTGGTCGACGATCATGCGTGTACCTGCACCGCTGATTCGGGTGCCGACCAGATCGTCGGCGACCCTCGAGGTAGAGGAGTAGCATGACCAAGCCGGACCTCGCAGACGTCAAACGTCCGAAATCGCGCACTGTGAGTCGGTTCCTCGCCGGCGGAGCGGTTGCGTTGGCCGCCACGCTCGGCGCCGTGTTCGTCGCTCCTGCTGCGGCCATGGCGGCGCCGACCAGCTGCCAAACGTGGGATTTCCCTGGATATGAGGGATACGCCATTATCCATTGTTATGGTGGGTCGGGGTACTACCGAGTCCGGGTGATGTGCGCCTATCAGCCGACCGACAACCTCAAGTACCTCTACTACGGCGACTGGGTTTACGCCCCCGACTCGGGAAACTCGTCCGCTGCCTATTGCCAGGACAATCAGTACTTCCTCTCCTCGATCATGATGACGGCGTAGAGGCTGCAGGTCACTCAACTCCTACGTGTTGGTGGCTGTAGTGCCGTCGTTGGCGACACCGGCAGGATCGACACCTGGACGCTCACCCTCTGACGTCCGCGGGCCTTTAGGCCCCGAACGTCTGTGGCCGACAACACAGCGTCGACACATGGCATAACGCCCACAACGGCGCAGGCAGGCACCGACCGGTCCTGCCTGCGCCAATGTGAGACCTGGCCGTGATGGATTCGATATGAGAGCGGGGCAGCGCTAACGCTCCGTGACCTGTAGAAAATCCGCATGTCCAAGGTTCTTAGATTCGGCGTCTCCATCGTTGTGCTGGTTGTCCTGGCCGGGATCGGGTGGTACCTCAACCGCGACTCGGCCGAGAAGGCCAACGTCGGTGACTGCATGCACAAGGTCGCGGCCAACGAGCTGAAGATCGTCAAGTGCGGCGGAGCCGACGCGGACTACAGCGTCGTCGGCAAGGTCGGCGACAAGAAGGAGTCGGACGCGATGGCCGACGACACGAAGGTCTGCGACCCGTTCGAGGGGACCACCGACCTGTACTGGTGGGGCGAGGCCGGCAAGAACGGCGACGTGCTCTGCCTGAAGAACCTCAAGGCCGCCTGAGCCGCGGATCCGCTGCGGCAACGTCCGGCACGACCGCGTCGCAGCATGGCTCGACACTCAGCTTTGCCGCTCGTCCCCCCACCCCTCGCGACCCCGGCCCGGAACTCCGGTGCCGGGGTCGCTCTGTGTCCGGGGGACGGCAGTGAACTCAGTAGCCGGGGAAGACGGCGCGGAGGTCGTCGAGGGTGATCGGGCCGGTGATCTTCACGTCGGACGGGGTATACCGGGAGCCGAGGCGGCCGGCGGCCAGGCGCAGGAACGCGTCCAGGGTCAGGCTCAGCTCGCCGTCCGGCGACGCCGGGGCGGCGCCCAGGGTCACCGGGTCGGCCAGGCGCAGGCCGCGCTGCTCGCCGATGTCGGTGAGCGTGACGAGCAGATCGGCCGTGCGCCCGTCGAGGTAGGCCGGCTTCGCGATCCAGCCGAACAGACCCTCCACCCGCTCGTCGATGAGCACCGCCGCCTCCGGCGCCAGGGTCGCCGACGGGTCGAGCGCGACCCGGATGTCCCAGTCGTGGTAGCCGAACTCGGTCAGTCGCAGCACCGCCGACGTCGCCACGTCGACGGGCTCGGGCATCCAGCCCACGTCGATGCGGTGCGAGGCGCGCTGCTCGGCGTCGAGGGCCTCGTATGCCTCGACCAGGCGCTGGTTCGCAGCCGGGAACTCGACAGCCCGCTCGACCGGGGTCATCCCGTCCCACCGGGCCCACACGCCCTTGTTGAACTCGAACTCCGGGGCGGGGCGGCCCTCGAGGGAGGCGCGCACCACCTCCAGGTTGATCTCGGCCCCGCTGCCCAGGTGGCTGATCACCTGGGAGATGTCCCACTCGCTCGCCGCCGAAGGGCTGGTGAGCTGCTCAGACGTGAGGCCGCGGACGACGGTGGTGAGATCCTCGTGCCCCTTGCGCAGGGCGGCGATCGCCTGGTCGGCTCGGCTGCTCATCGTGCTCCTTCAACGCTTGAACATCGACAATTTCCTTGAAGCATAAACAAGTTTGTGACGCAGGACATGACGAGGACTGCCTGATCGGCAATATTGCCGGGTTGGCAACATCAGGTACGTTGTCGATCGTGAACACGGGGCCCGGGTTGCGTGAACGGGACGACGCCGCCACGCGAACCACGTCCCAGCAAGGGACGCGGATACGTCCCCGTGCCTGGGCCGAGCTGCTGCTCATCGTCGGACTCTTCCTCGCGTACAAGATGGGCCGGCTGCTCGTCGACGGGCGGGTCGGGGAGTCCTACGCCAACGCGAAGCTGGTGTGGCAGGCCGAGCGGACGCTGTGGCTGCCCGGCGAGGCGGACCTGCAGCACCTGCTGCTCACCTCCGACGCCGTCATCCGCGCCGCCAACGTCTACTACGCCGTCGTGCACTTCCCGGCGACCGTCGCGTTCCTGGTGTTCATGTACGTCTTCCGCCCCGCACACTACCTGCGGTTCCGGCGGATCCTCGCCTGGTTGACCGCGGCGGGGCTGGTCATGCACCTCGGGTTCCCGCTCGCGCCGCCGCGGATGCTGGCCGGCATCGGGATGATCGACACCGCCGCGAAGTTCGGTCCGTCGGTGTACGGGCCGCCGCAGACCGACACGCTCAGCAACCAGTACGCGGCGATGCCGTCGCTGCACGTCGGCTGGGCGCTGGTCATCGCGCTCGGGCTCATCACGGCGACCAGCAGCCGGTGGCGCTGGCTGTGGCTGGCCCACCCGGTGATCACCATGCTGGTCGTCGTCGGCACCGCCAACCACTACTGGCTCGACGGGATCATCGCCTCGATCCTGGTCGGCGCGCTGATGCTGGTCGTGGGGCGCACCAGGAAGCGCGCCCGGGGGCGGACCGGGACGCAGGCCGACGCGCCCGCGCCGGTCGAGATCCCCGCGCAGCTGCGGCGCAACCTGGACTACCTGGCCGTCGGCGAGGCCGCCTACCTGGCCACCTTCGGCGACACGATCACCGACGCCGGGCATCCGCAGACCGTTGGAAAGCCGACCTGACCGACGCGGGGCCGGCGCGTCTGCGGTACGAATAGCGCGTGGACTGGAACCTACGCACCTGCGCGCGCCGCGGGCACGTCACCTACGCCCCGGACGAGGCGCCCTTCCGGGAGCGGCTGCACGCCACGACCCCCGTCGGCGCGGCGTGGCGCTGCCTGCGGTGCGGCGACTTCGTCATCGGCGAGCCGCAGGCGCAGGGCCCCGCCGAGGACGCCCCGATCGTGCTGCGGGGCAGGGCGCTGCGCGACGCGCTCGTGCTGCGGCTGCTGTCGATCGAGCGGTTCGCCAAGGGCATCGCCGTGCTGCTCGCCGGCTACGGGGTGTACCGTTTCCGCACCCACCGCGACGGCGTCGAGCGGGCGTTCAACGAGGACCTGCCGCTGCTGCGCCCGTTCGCGGACCGGATCGGCTGGAAGTTCGAGGACTCCGCGATGATCCACACGATCCGGACGGTCATCGAGGCGGAGTCCAAGACGCTGCTGTGGGTCGCGATCGGCCTGATGGTCTACGGCGTCCTGCAGGTCGTCGAGGGCGTCGGCCTGTGGATGCTGAAGCGCTGGGGTGAGTACTTCGCCGTCGTCGCCACGTCGCTCGGCCTGCCGGTGGAGATCTACGAACTGTCGGAGAAGGTCACCTGGCTGCGCATCGGCGCGCTCGTGGTGAACATCGTCGCCGTGCTCTACATCCTGCTGTCGAAGCGGCTCTTCGGGCTGCGTGGCGGGCATGCCGCCTACGCCGCCGAGCGGCACGAGACCAGCCTGATCGAGGTGGAGATCGCCGCCAGCGAGCCGACCCTGCCGAAGGGTCTGCGCAACCCGAAGGCGCCGGTCGCCCAGGGTGACGACCGTCCGACGGAATTGACCTCTGGCGGGAAACGTGCGGGCGTCGTATAGTTGAACGCGAGACCGGCATCTTCCCCCGTGGATGCCGGTCTTCTACTTTTCCCGGGCGGACCTGATCGCCCGGATGGTGTTGAGGTTGTGCTCGCGGGCGCAGGCCTCGAGCGTGCCCGCGTCGTCCTCCCCCCGCTCCAGCCGGTCCAGCAGCTGGTCGTGCTCGTCGACCGCGGCCCGCACCCGCAGCCGGGGGTAGAGCGACGCCAGGACCCGCGACGCGTCGATGCGGTCCCAGATCCATTCGAGGGCCTCGATCACGTGCCGGTTGCCGCAGCAGCCGTAGATCGTGCGGTGGAACTCCCGGTGCAGCGCCATGACCCGCTCGTTGGTCTGCTCCAGGCGCAGCTGGGCGTTGAGCCCCCGGGCGGTCCCGATCCGCTCGGCGGACATCTGCGGCGCCGCGGCCGCGAACGCGAATCCGTCCAGCAGCGCCAGCATCTCGACCAGCTGCACCCAGTCGTCGTCGCCGAGCGTGGCTACCCGGGCGCCGACGTTGCGCTCGAAGCTGACGAGGCCTTCCGCCTCCAGCCGCCGGATCGCCTCCCGCACCGGCACGGGGCTGACGTCCAGCTCCCTGGCCAGGGTGCTGAGCACGAGGCGATGTCCCGGCCGGTACCGGCCGTCGAGGATCCGCTGGCGGATGCGGCCGTAGGCGAGCTCGTGCTTCGACGGCGCGGGCGGCTCGTCATGGTCCGCGGGCCCGGACGGCCCGGTACTGCTGTGCTCATGCTGCACGTGCGAGTTCCGCTCTTGACAGGGGCCGGGCGCCCGCACGATCATATACGATCGGATGGAGGGCAGTGTCATCCTCACATTCCCGCAGCTGGTTCGCCATCGGCGGTGCGGCTGATGCGAGACGGGGGCGGCCGCACCCGCCGATGGCGCACTGGCGCGGTGTACGAGCCCCGTTCTCTGCGTACGCTGGTCGGGTGGGTGAGGCGGCCTGGTCGACGTCCGACGATTCCGAGGTGAGCCGCGACCTCGGCGCGGTCGACTGGGCGGCGACCCCGCTGGGTGAGCCCGCGAGCTGGCCGCAGAGCCTTCGCTCGGTCGTGCGGATCCTGCTCGGCTCCCGGTTCTCGATGTGGATGGCGTGGGGCCCCGAGCTCACGTTCTTCTGCAACGACGCCTACCGGCGCGACACCCTCGGCAAGAAGTACCCGTGGGCCCTGGGCAAGCCGGCCCGAGACGTGTGGGCCGAGATCTGGCCCGAGATCGGCCCGCGGATCGCCGCCGTCATGCAGACCGGCAACGCGACCTGGGACGAGGCGCTGCGCCTGTTCCTCAGCCGCAGCGGCTACACCGAGGAGACCTACCACACCTTCTCCTACAGCCCGCTCACCGACGACGACGGGGTCATCGCCGGGATGCTGTGCGTGGTCAGCGAGGACACCGACCGCGTCATCAGCGAGCGCCGCATGACGACCCTGCGCGACCTCGGCACCGACACCGCCGGCGACGGCGCCGGCGACGGCGAGGAGGGCCTCTTCCACGCCGTGGTCCGGCACCTCGGGGCCCGCGCCGACGATCTGCCCTTCACCCTCACGTACCTCTTCGCCGACGACGCCGACACCGCCCACCTCGCCTGCGGCACCGGCGTGCAGCCCGGCGCGCCCGCGGCGCCCGCGGTGCTCGACCCTGACGCCGGGCCGTTCTGGCCCGTGGCGGAGCTCGCCCGGGGCGCCCCGCTGACCCTCGGCGGCTACACCGACCTGCCGACCGGCGCGTGGGACGAGCCGCCGACCGAGGCGCGCCTCGTCCCGCTGCCGAAGCCTGGCGGCGGCCGCCCGTACGGCTTCCTGGTCGTCGGGCTCAACCGCTACCGCCCGTTCGACTCCGCGTACGCAGGCTTCGTCGACCTCATCGCCGGGCAGCTCGCGGCGAGGATCGGCACCGCCCGCTCCTACGCGGCCGAGCGCCGCCGCGCCGAGTCCCTCGCCGAGCTGGACCGGGCGAAGACGGCGTTCTTCACCAACGTCAGCCACGAGCTCCGCACGCCGCTGACGCTGCTGCTCGGCCCGACCGAGGACGCCCTCACCGACCAGGCCACGCCGCTGCCGCCGGGCCAGCGCGAGCGGGTCGAGGTCGTGCACCGCAACGCCGAGCGGCTGCTGAAGCTCGTGAACACGCTGCTGGACTTCTCGCAGCTGGAGTCGGGCAAGGTCGAGCCGCGCTTCGAGCCGCTCGACCTGGCCGCCGCCACCGCCGAGCTGGCCGCGATGTTCGACACCGCCGCCCAGCGCGCCGGCCTGCACCTCGTCATCGACTGCCCGCCGCTGCCCCGGCCCGTCCTCGCCGACCCGGAGATGTGGGCGAAGATCACGCTGAACCTGCTGTCCAACGCGCTGAAGTTCACGTTCGACGGCTCGATCACCATCCGGGTCGCCGAGGTCGGCGGCGCCGCCGAGCTCAGCGTCACCGACACGGGCGTCGGCATCGACCCCGCCGACCAGGCCAACCTCTTCGACCGCTTCCACCGCATCATGGGCACCCCTTCCCGCACCCACGAGGGCTCCGGCATCGGCCTCGCCCTGGTCGCGGAGCTCGCCGCCCTGCACGGCGGCACCGCGGGCGTCCACAGCGCGCCCGGCGCCGGCAGCACGTTCACCGTCAGGCTCCCGTTCGCCCCCGACCCTGCCGCCGGCACCGCGCCGGACACCGCTTCCGGCACCGCTCTTGAGAGCGCTGCCGACGCTGCCGACGCCGCCGATGGTGCCGCCGGTGGCGCGCATGACGCGGCCGACCGGAAGTCGGCGGCGGACCGGGTCGTGCCCGGGTTCCTGGCGGAGGTCGAGCGGTGGATGGTCCCCGCGCCGCCGTCCGCCACGCCGGTGCACTCGACGGCGCCGACGGTCATGGTCGTCGACGACAACAGCGACATGCGGGACTACATCCGCACCATCCTCGAGGCCGACTACCAGATCGTCGAGGCGTCCGACGGCATGGCGGCGCTGCGCCTGCTGCGCGACACCCGGCCTGACCTCATCCTCACCGACGTCATGATGCCCGAGCTCGACGGCTTCGGCCTCGTCGCCGCCCTGCGCGCCGACAGCACCGCGGCGCTCCTGCCGGTCGTCATGCTGTCGGCGCGGGCCGGCGACGAGGCGACCGTCGAAGGCCTCGACGCGGGCGCCGACGACTACCTCATCAAGCCGTTCTCGCCGCGGGAGCTGCGCGCCAGGGTCCGGGCCAACCTCGAGTTCGACCGGGTCCGGCGCACCCGCGACGAGCTGCAGCGCAGCCGGGAGCTGCTGGACCAGGCGCAGCGCCTCGCGTCCGTCGGCAGCTGGGAGCTCGACCTCGCCACCGGCGACGTCCACGGCTCGGAGGAGTTCCTGCGGCAGATGGGCATGACCGCCGCCGAGCTGCTCGACCCCGCCGCCCGCGAGGCGACCAACGCGCTGCTGCACCCCGACGACCGCGAGCTCGTCGACGCGGCGATGGCGGCCGCGATCGCCGGCGAGCCGCTGGACTACGAGGCCCGGGTGTTTCAGCCCGACGGCTCGCTGCGCGTCTTCCGCACCATCGGCGAGCTGGAGCTCGACGCGACCGGTGCCCCGGTCCGGCTGCGCGGCTCCAACCAGGACATCACCGAGCAGCGCCGCGCCGAGCAGGCCCTCGCCGCCGCCAGCGGCCTGCAGGAGGCCGCCGCGCGCGAGCACCGCATCGCCGACGAGCTGCAGCGCAGCCTCATGCCGCCGCTCACGTTCGATCCCGAGCACCTCGAGGTCGCCACCTACTACCGGCCCGGCGTCGCCGGCACGCAGGTCGGCGGCGACTGGTACGACGTCATCGAGCTCGGCGCCGACCGCACCGCCCTCGTCATGGGCGACGTCATGGGCCGCGGGGTCCCGGCGGCCGCCGTGATGGGCCAGCTGCGGGCCGCGGTCCGTGCCTACGCCCGGCTCGACCTGCCGCCCGCGGACGTCCTGGAGTTCCTCGACGGCGTCGTGCGCGACCTGCGCGAGGACCAGATCGTCACGGTGGTCTACGCGGTGTACGACCCGGGCGAGCGCAGCCTCACGTATGCCAACGCCGGCCACCTGCCGCCGCTGCTCCTGCTACCGGGCGGCACCGTGCGCCCGCTCACCGTCTCGGGCCCGCCGCTGGGCACCGGCCCGCTGACCCTGAGCGAGGAGCGCGTCGAGCTGCCCGTCGGGGCGCTGCTGACCCTCTACACCGACGGTCTCGTCGAGCACCGCGACCGCGACCTCGACACGGGCATCGGCGCGCTCGCCGCCCACGTCAGCACCCTGACCGGTCCGCTGGCCGACGTCCCGGACCGGCTCGTCGACGCGCTGCTGCCCGACGGCCCGGACGACGACATCACCGTCCTGCTGGCCCGGGTCGTCGCCGAGCCCGGCGAGGAGCGGTCCGTCGTCCAGGACATCCCCGCCGAGGAGCGGGCCGTGCGCACCGCCCGCCAGTTCGTCGCCACCACCCTGCGCCGCTGGGAGGCCCCGTCCCGCGTCGTCGACGACCTCGTCCTCGTCGTCAGCGAGCTCGCCGCCAACGCCGTGCTGCACGGCCGCCCGCCTATCCAGCTCCGCCTGCGCAACGGCGGCACCCACGTCGTCCTCGAGCTGCACGACACCGCGACGTACCTGCCCCGCAAACAGCGCCCGACCCCGGACGACGAGCATGGCCGCGGCCTCCAGCTGGTCTCCTCGCTGTGCGACCGCTGGGGCACCCGGCCCACCGCCGACGGCAAAGCCGTCTGGTGCATGCGCATGATCTGACGCGTCAGGCGCGCAACGCGCGGCGGGCGTCCTCGAGGCCCTGCTCGTTCTCCGCCGGGTCCGCGATGCCGGTCAGGTCGTCGCCGGCGATGCGGCGGGCGAAGTAGTCGGCCTGCACCGCGTGCCGGTAGCGCAGCGGCACGGGGACGCCGCCGGGGAACCAGTCACCGGCGGCGGACTTCGCGACGTACCGGGTGCCGCCCGCGGTCACGAACCATGTGCGTGAGTTCATCCCGCCGTGGTGGTCGACGACCTCGGCGCCGGTCAGGCCCCAGTGCGTCGCGAGGAGTGCCCGCACTCAGCGCTGGATCGGCCGGCGGAGCGAGTAGGTGACGGCGTGGAGCCGGTGCGGCTGCCCGACGACGAGCGCGGCGCGGTCATACGCCTGCCAGCCCTCCGCACCTGCCCGGTTGAGGTGGCGCAGGTCGTTGTACCGCTCGTCGGTGCCCCACCGCTGCACCCCACCCGGGTGGTGGAACACCGCGTCCCAGTCCTCGAACTTGTCCGTGCCCAGCGTCCCAGCCGCCCGATACTCAAGCCGCGCATACTCCCATTGCGTCACGCCGTCCATCATGCACCACTACGTTGGTGGATATGGATCGTGATCGCGACGATGCCGGCCGGGCCCGCAGCGCCCGCCCGCGCGACGGCCTCGGCCGCCCCCTTCCGCGCGGCGCGCAGGGCATCCCGACGATGCCCGACGACGTCGACGCCACCCCCGACGCCGCGCTGACCCTGGCGCAGGAGCTGCTCGACGCGGGCCGCCCGTTTCACGCCCACGAGGTCCTCGAGGCCGCCTGGAAGAGCGCCCCGGCCGAGGACCGCGAGCTGTGGCGCGGGCTGGCGCAGCTCGCCGTCGGCCTGACGCACCTGTACCGCGGCAACCCCACCGGCGGCCACCGCCTGCTGACCCGCGCCGCCGACCGCATCGAGGCCCAGATGCCCGTCCCGCACGGCATCGACGCGCCCGGCCTCGTGGCCTGGGCCCGCGGCGTCGTCGCCGGCACCGTCCCGCCCGACGCCCCGGCGCCGCGACTGCGGTGAGCGCCGCGTTCCAGCGACAGAACGGGTCGGGTAGGTACAGCGGTCGCGAAGGCGGGCGGGAGCGGCGTGGTGCCGCTCCCGCCCGCGGTGGCGTTAGGTGCGGTCGACCGGCAGGGCTTGGAAGGTCGAGCGCTCGGCGGCGGCCTGGGCGCGGAGGATCTCGTCGATCTCGCGGGTCTCGTCGGCGGTGTGGCGGCCGAGGATCAGGTCGAGCTCGAGGCGCTCGGCGGGCGTGCGGTAGGCGGCGATCTCCCGGGCGAGGGCCCTGCGGGCGCGGCGGGCCTCGAAGCGGCTGGTGACGGCGTTGCGGACGCGGCTGGCCGTGGTCTGTGCAGGCATCTGGCTTCTCCTTGGTCTGGTCTCTCTGACGTCTACTGTATCGATTCAGAAAGATCATCACAGCTGAATGGGCGGTGAGCCTCGACACGCGTCGGATGGGCGTCAGGCGCCGCGAACGGCGCCCGGGTGAGTGTCAGTGAGTGTCAGGTGAGCGTCAGGCGGCTTCGCGGTCAGTGACGTGCGCGGTCGCCTGCCCGGGCACGATCCGCAGCGGCCGCCGCGGCGCGCCGCCGCCCCGAGCGCCGCCGGAGCCGCCCGAAGCGCCGCCGGAGCCCGAGGTCGAGGAGCCGCCGTCGAAGAAGCCCGGGTCGAGGGCCGGACGGGTCAGGGCGATCACGATCGCGTACCCCGCCAGGACGAACGCGTGGCTCAGCAGCCGCTCCGTCTCGACCCGGCCGGCGAGCAGGTCGTTGACGCTGAGCAGCGCGAGCAGCCCGACGAACGCCGTCAGCATCGGCAGCGCGCCGGCGGGGCGGCCGCGGCGGCTGGCGATCCAGCCGAAGCCGGCGCCGATCGCGACGTTCCAGGCGGCCGACTCGTGCCACAGGTGGCCCGCGCCGTCGCCGTGCAGGTCGGAGGCGGTGGCGGCGGTCGTCACCTGGGCGATGCCGAGCATGAACTGGGCCGCCCCGAAGCCCCCGAGCAGCACGCGCAGCGCCAGGACGACTCGGGCCCGGCCGATCCGGCCACGAATCCAGGAAGTGAGCCGGCGGAGCCCAGAGGCGGGCGCAGGGGGTACATCGGCCGCCGGAAGCACGCCGTGGGCGTCGAGGGCGGCGAGGAGGTCGTCCACGCCGGCCGGCTGTGCGGGCACCTGCTGGACCCGGAAGAGCCGGGTGGCCGTCACCGCGTCGGCGTGCCAGGCCCGGCAGCCGGCGCAGCGGCGCAGGTGCGCGTCGGTGAGGGCGGCCTCGATCGGCTCGTCCTCACCGTCGAGGCGGGCCGACAGCGCCTCGCGGAAGGCAGCGCAACGTTCCACGACCCGATGGTGCCAGACGGAGGCGCCCCGCAGGTCATCCGGCGGCGTTCACCGCGTCCTGGACGGTGTCGAAGAGCGGGAAGACGTTGTCCAGCCCGGTGATCCGGAAGACCCGGCGGATCCGCTCCTCGGGGCAGACCAGGCGCAGCGAGCCGGAGCCGCTCTCGCGGACCCGGTTGTGGGCGCCGATCAGCACGCCGAGGGTGGTGGAGTCCATGAACGTGACGGTCGTCAGGTCGACGATCACCGTGCCGGAGCCCTCGTCGAGCGCGGTCGTGATCGCCTCGCGCAGCCGCGGCGCGGTGCTGACGTCGAGTTCGCCATCCGCCCGGACCACGGTGTGCCCATCGAACGTCGAGATCGGGAACGTCATCAGGCAATCTCCGCATCGTTGAGTGGCGGTATGACGGTAGCCGGTCTTGTGCCGGACGATATCGTTGGGCCGGAACATGCTGTTGGGAGGACCCGTGGACGACTCGCCCGCCGGCGTGCCGATCGAAATCCTGCTCGTGGAGGACGACCCGGGCGACGTGCTCATCACGCGCGAGGCGTTCGCCGACCACAAGGTGTCCAACCGGCTGACGGTCTGCGCCGACGGCGCCGACGCGCTGCGGTTCCTGCGCCGGGAGGGTGCCTACGCCGCGGCGCCCCGCCCCGACATCGTGCTGCTGGACCTCAACCTGCCGGGCGTCGACGGCCGGGCGGTGCTGGCCGCGATCCACGCCGACCCGGCGCTCAACGACATCCCCGTCGTGGTGCTGACCAGCTCCCGCGCGGAGGAGGACTTCCTGCGCAGCCACGAGCTGCGGGTCGACACGTATATCGCCAAGCCCGTCGACTTCGCCAGCCTGATGCACGTCGTGCGCCGGATCGAGACGTTCTACATCAGCGTCCGCCGCAACGCGACCGCCTGATCCGGAAGACCTCGCCGAGGCCTCCCGGATCACGGAAACGGGGTCAGGGGGCGTCGATGGCGTTGCGGGTGATGGACTCGGCGAGCCAGCGGCCCGAGGACTTCACGGTGCGGGCGAGCGTGTCGTAGTCGACGTGGATGAGGCCGAACCGGCGGCTGAAGCCGAACGCCCACTCGAAGTTGTCCAGCAGGGACCACGCGAAGTAGCCGCGGAGGTCGACGCCGGCGGTGATGGCCTCATGGACGGCCGCGAGGTGGCCGCGCAGGTAGGCGATGCGCTCGGGGTCGTGGACCGCGCCGTCAGCGGTGGGGCGGTCGTCGTAGGCGGCGCCGTTCTCCGTCACGTAGATCGGGCGGTCGCCGTAGTCGCGGCGGATCCGCAGGAGCAGGTCGCGCAGGCCGGTCGGGTCGACGGACCAGCCCATGTGCGTGACCGGGCCCGGCGTCGGGTGGAAGCGGACGTGCTGCGCCGTCGGGTAGGGCGTGCCCTCGTCGAGCGTCCCGTCGGTGGCGGCGCTGACCAGGTCCGGCTGGTAGTAGTTGACGCACACCGCGTCGACCGGCTGCGACACGACCTCCAGGTCGCCGGGCCGCACGTACGGCATGTCGGTGATGTCCGCGATGTCGGCGATGGTGTCCGTGGGGTACGCGCCGCGCAGGATCGGGTCGAAGAAGATGCGGTTCAGCAGGCCGTCGATGCGCCGCGCGGCGTCCACGTCCGCCGGTGCGTCGGTGAAGGGGCGCACCGCGCCGGCGTTCAGCGCCACCGACACCTGCCCGGTGACCCCCGCCGACCGTAGCGCCGCGACCCCCAGCCCGTGCGCCAGCAGCAGGTGGTGCGTGGCGACCAGCGCGTTGAGGTGTCCGCGCCGGCCCGGCGCGTGTCCGCCGGTGCCGTATCCGAGGAACGCCGAGCACCACGGCTCGTTCAGCGTGTTCCACAGCGCGACCCGGTCGCCCAGCCGCGCGGCGACGGCCGCCGCGTAGTCGCCGAAGCGCAGCGCGGTGTCCCGGTTGGTCCAGCCGCCGGCGTCCTCCAGCTCCTGCGGCAGGTCCCAGTGATACAGCGTCGCGGTCGGCCGGACGCCGGCGGCGAGCAGCTCGTCGACGAGCCGGTCGTAGAAGCCGAGGCCGGCCTCGTTGACGCCGGACCCGCCGGCCGGGCGGATCCGCGGCCACGCGATCGAGAACCGGTACGCGGACAGCCCGAGGTCCTTCATCAGCGCGACGTCGCCCCGGTAGCGCTCGTAGTGCCCGGTGGCGCGGGCGCCGGTGTCGCCGTTGTCGATGCGGCCCGGCTGGGCGGCGAAGGTGTCCCAGATCGACGGGGTGCGGCCGTCGGCGTCCACGGAGCCCTCGATCTGGTAGGCGGCGGTCGCCGCGCCCCACCAGAAGTTCGACGGGAACGTCAGGACCTCTGCCGCGGTCCGCACCGCTGTCGTGCTCACACCCACCACCACTTTCCCCGTGCGACAAGTTGGAGGCTTGGAGAGCGCTCTCCAAGCCGTGTGACCAGACTGCGACGTCGCGTGTACGGGTGTCAAGGTGCGGCGTGGCGCGCTTCTTCGCAAAACGGGCAATTTGCTCGCAAAGAAGTCCGCCACTCTTGACACGCGGGAAACCACGGGGCAACACTGCGACCTATCGGAGAGCGCTCTCCAAACCGCCCGCCGCGCCTCCACACCCCTCAGCAAGGAGCTCACGTGCATCCGGCACACGCTTCCGCCCCCGCCTGGCGGAGACTGCTCAGTTCGCGATGGCGCATCATCCTGGTGGCCGCCGTCGTCGCAGCCATCGCTGTCGTGGTCGCGCCCTTCGCGCGCGCCGCGGACAGCCTGATCTCGCAGGGCAAGCCCGTCACGTCGTCGTCGGACCAGGCTCCCGACGTGGCCGCCAGCTTCGTCAACGACGGCAACGCCGGCACCCGCTGGAGCAGCCAGTGGAGCGACCCGCAGTGGATCCGCATCGACCTCGGCGGCACCGCCACCATCAGCCAGGTCGTGCTGCAGTGGGAAGGCGCCTACGGCAAGTCGTTCAAGATCCAGACGTCGGCGAACGACAGCACCTGGACCGACATCTACACCACGACGACGGGCGCCGGCGGCACGCAGACGCTCAACGTCTCCGGCACCGGCCGGTACATCCGCATGAGCGGCACCGAGCGCGGCACCGGCTACGGCTACTCGCTGTACGAGTTCAAGGTGTACGGCTCCCTGGACGGCACCACCAACCCGGGCACGTGCAACACCGGGACCAACGCCGCGCAGGGCAAGACCGCCACCGCCTCCAGCGTCGAGGGCGCCGGCACCCCGGCCTCCGCCGCGGTCGACGGTGACGCCGGCACGCGCTGGAGCAGCCAGTTCAGCGACCCGCAGTGGCTGCAGGTCGACCTCGGCAGCAAGCAGAACATCTGCCAGGTCGTGCTGCAGTGGGAGGGCGCCTACGCCAAGGCCTTCCAGATCCAGGTCTCCGACAACGCCACCAGCTGGACCGACGTCTACACCACCAGCACCGGCACCGGCGGCACCCAGACGATCCCGGTGACCGGCGCCGGCCGGTACGTGCGGATGTACGGCACCGCCCGCCCCGGCGGCTACGGGTACTCGCTGTGGGAGTTCAAGATCTCCACCGGCGGCGGCACCTCGACCACCCCGCCGACCAGCACCAGCCCGTCGCCGAGCACCCCGCCGTCGCAGGACCCCAACTGGACCCCGGTGTGGAGCGACAACTTCGACGGTGCCGCCAACACCTCGCCCAACGCGGCCAACTGGCTGCTGCGCACCGGCACCCAGTTCCCCGGCGGCGCCGCGAACTGGGGCACCGGTGAGGTCGAGACCGCCAGCGCCTCCACCGCCAACGTGTACCTCGACGGCGCCGGCAAGCTGAACATCAAGGCGATCCGCGACGGCGGCGGCGCGTGGACCTCGGGTCGGCTGGAGACCCAGCGGACCGACTTCCAGGCCGCGGCCGGCGAGCAGGTCAAGTTCACCGCCGTGCTCAAGCAGCCCGACGTCGCCAACGCGGCCGGCTACTGGCCGGCGTTCCGGGCGACCGGCGCCGCCTACCGCGGCAACTACACCAACTGGCCGTCCGTCGGCGAGACCGACATCATGATGGACGTCAACGGCCGCAGCCAGCTGTCGCAGACCCTGCACTGCGGCACCGCCCCCGACGGGCCGTGCGGCGAGTACAACGGCCGCACCTCGGGCCTGGCCAGCTGCACCGGCTGCCAGACCGGCTACCACGAGTACACCCAGGTCATCGACCGGACCAAGACCGACGAGGAGATCCGCTTCTACCTCGACGGCAAGCAGTCCTGGATCGTGCGCAAGAGTCAGGTCGGCGTCACCGCGTGGAACGCGGCCGTCAACCACGGCTTCTACCTGCGCCTCGACCTGTCCATCGGCGGCTCGCTGCCCAACGCGATCGCCGGCTTCACCACCCCGACCCCGGACACCACCTCCGGCGGCGTGCTGTCCGTGGACTCCGTCTCCGTGTCCAAGCAGACCGGCACCGTGCCGGCCGCGATGACCGACCCGGCGACCCCGGCCGGCCCGAGCGTCGTCAAGGTCACCGGCTCGCAGGGCAACTGGCAGCTGCAGGTCAACGGCCAGCCGTACGAGGTCAAGGGCCTCACCTACGGCCCGCCGCAGGCCGCCGCCGACGGGTACATGCGGGACCTGAAGAACATGGGCGTCAACACGATCCGCACCTGGGGCGTGGACGACGCGAACACCCCGACCCTGCTCAACCGGGCCGCGCAGCAGGGCATCAAGGTGATCGTCGGGCACTGGCTCAACCAGGGCGCCGACTACGTCAACGACACCGCGTACAAGAACGCCACCAAGACCGAGGTCGTGAACCGGGTCAACGCGCTCAAGAACAACCCGGGCGTGCTGATGTGGGACGTCGGCAACGAGGTCATCCTGACCATGCAGGACCACGGCCTGGACGCCGCGACGGTCGAGGCCCGCCGCGTGGCGTACGCCAAGTTCGTCAACGAACTGGCGGTCGCGATCCACGCCGCCGACCCGAACCACCCGGTCACCTCGACCGACGCGTACACCGGCGCGTGGCCGTACTACAAGAACAACTCCCCGGCGCTGGACCTGCTCGCGGTCAACTCCTACGGCGCGATCAACAACATCAAGCCTGACTGGATCGCCGGCGGCTACACCAAGCCGTACGTGGTCACCGAGGCCGGCCCGTCCGGTGAGTGGGAGGTCCCCAACGACGTCAACGGCGTGCCGAGCGAGCCGACCGACCTGCAGAAGCGGGCGGGCTACACGGCCAGCTGGAACGCGATCAAGGGGCACCCCGGCGTGGCGCTCGGCGCGACCGAGTTCCACTACGGCCTGGAGAACGACTTCGGTGGCGTCTGGCTCAACACCTACGGCGGCGGCTGGCGCCGGCTCGGGTACGGCGCGCTGAAGCAGGCGTACACCGGCACCCCCCTCGCGAACACGGCGCCGGAGATCACCAGCATGACGGTCGGCAACCAGACCGCCGTGCCGGCCGGTGGCACGTTCACCGTCAACGTCGCCGCGACCGACCCGAACAACGACACCATCCGGTACAACGTGATGATCAGCGACAAGCACATCACCGGGAACACCGGCTTCCGCAACGTCAACTTCACCCAGAACGGCTCCACCTTCACGGTGACCGCTCCGGAGACCCTCGGCGTGTGGAAGGTGTACGTCTACGCGTTCGACGGCCAGGGCAACGTGGGCATCGAGACGAAGTCGTTCAAGGTCGTCCCGCCGGTCATCGCCGGCACCAACATCGCCCAGGGCAAGACGGTGACCGCGTCGACCTACCAGCCGACCGGCACCAACGGCCCGCAGCTGCCGTCCTACGCGACCGACAACAACTACGGCACCCGCTGGGCGTCGGAGTGGGTCGCCACCGCGTGGTGCACGGTCGACCTGGGCAGCAAGCAGACCTTCAACAAGGTCTTCCTGGCCTGGGAGGCGGCGTACGCGACCGGCTACCAGATCCAGACCTCGGACGACAACAACAACTGGACGACGATCTACTCGACGACCACCGGCAACGGCGGCTTCGACGAGATCAACGTCAACGGCAACGCCCGCTACGTGCGCATGAACGGCACCGCCCGGGCCACCACCTACGGGTACTCGCTCTGGGAGTTCGGCGTGTACCGGTAAGTCACGCGATTCGGGCGGGCGGCGTCTGCCGCCCGCCCTTTCGTCTGTATTTTTCAGCGAATTTCATGCTATGTAGTGGAGAGCGCTCTCCATGCTCCGTGCTATAAAACCGGCCATGAGCGATCCACGTTCGGCCCGCAAGCCCACCCTTGAAGACGTCGCGGAAGCCGCCGGCGTCTCCCGGGCGACGGTCTCGCGCGTCATCAACGGTGTTCGCAACGTCGACCCGAAGCTGCACGAGATCGTGTGGCAGGCCGTCGACGCCACCGGCTACGTGCCCAACCGCGCGGCCCGGTCGCTCGTCACCCGCCGCAGCGGGACCGTCGCCCTCGTCGTCTCCGACTCGGTCAGCCACGACGACGACCCGTTCATGCGCCGGTTCTTCGCCGACCCGTTCTTCGGCCGGATCGTCGGCGGCGTCATGTCGGTCCTGCGCCCGCGGGGGATCCAGCTCGCGCTGCAGATCGTCGGCACCGACGAGGCCCGCGGCCGGCTCGTCGGCGACCTCGGGCAGGGCCAGGCCGACGGCGCGGTCGTGCTGTCGCTGCACCCCGACGACACGCTGCCCCGCCAGCTCTACGAGGCCGGGATCGCCGCGGCCCTCGTCGGCCGCCCGGCCCAGCCGGTGCCGATCAGCTACGTGGACCTCGCCAACGACGCCGGCGGCGTCCTGGCCGCCGAGCACCTCATCGGCCGCGGCTGCACCCGCCTCGGCATGATCACCGGCCCGGCGCACGTCCCCGCCAGCCAGGACCGGCTCACCGGCTTCCGGCAGGCCCTCGCCCGGCACGGGCACGCCTGGTTCCCCACCGTCGAGGGCGGCTTCACCTACGAGTCGGGGGAGACCGCCCTGCTGGAGCTGCTCGACCAGCAGCCCGAGCTGGACGGCGTGTTCGTCGCCAACGACGTCATGGCCCAGGCGGCCGTGATGGCGCTGCGCGGCCGCGAGCTGCGGGTCCCCGACGACGTGGCGGTCGTCGGCTTCGACGACAGCAGCGCCGCGCTCGACGCCCGGCCGCAGCTCACCACCGTCCGGCACCCCCTGGAGGACATGGCGGCGGAGAGCGCCCGGCTGGTCCTCGCCCGCATCGACGATCCCTCCCTGCGCGTCGAGTCGGTCATCTTCGACCCGAAGCTCGTCGTCCGCCAGTCCGCATGACGGCCGGCACTCCTGCGGCCGAGGTGGCGGTCTCCGAGTCGTTGGTGGCGGCGTTGGTACGCACGCAGCACCCGGACTTCGACGGCCCGCTGCGACTGGTCGCCAACGGCTGGGACAACGCCGTCTACCGGCTGGGCGACACCTGGTCGGTGCGGCTGCCGCGGCGCGCCGTCGCGGTGCCGCTGCTGGTCAACGAGCAGCGCTGGCTGTCGCGCCTGGCACCGCGGCTGCCGGTGCCGGTCCCCGTCCCGGTGGCGGTGGGGGAGCCGGCCGGGTCGTATCCGTGGCCGTGGAGCATCAACCCGTGGCTGCCCGGCCACCCCGCCACCGCGGTGCCCGTGGCGGAGCGGGTCGCGTTCGCCGCGGACCTCGCCCACACCTTCGCCGCGCTGCACGTCCCCGCGCCCGCGGACGCGCCGCCGAACGCCTTCCGCGGCGTGCCGCTGAGCGACCGGACCGAACCGGTGCGGGAGCGCCTCGCCGGCGGCGGTTTCCCGGCCGGGCTCGCGGCGGCCTGGGAGGAGGCCCTCGCCGCGCCGCCGTGGACGGGCCCGCCGGTGTGGCTGCACGCCGACCCGCACCCGGCGAACCTGCTCGCCGGCGACGACGGCCGGCTTGCCGCGCTCATCGACTTCGGCGACCTGACGTCCGGCGACCCCGCCACCGACCTCGCCGCCGCCTGGATGGTGTTCGACGCCGCCGGGCGGGCCGTGTTCCGGCAGACCTATGCCACGCTGGCGCCGCTCGAGGATGCGACGGACGACGCGACGTGGCGGCGGGCGCGGGGCTGGGCGCTGAGCATCGGCTCGGCCATCGCGGCGAGCTCCGCCGACAACCCGGCCATGGCGGCGATCGGCGCGCACGCGCTGGACCAGGTGCTGCTCCCGGACGGACGGTAACCGGGGCGCGCCACGACTCTGGTCAGTGACGCGCGCCGGGAGCTGCCGGAAGGGCGTGACAGCCCGGGAGTCCACCGCTTGGAGAGCGCTCTCCGAGATGGTTCGAGTCTGCCCGTTCGGATCTTCTTCGTCAACCCGTCGCAAGCTGTTGACACCACCCGGTACCAGCGGGAAACTTCCTTTACGGAGAGCGCTCTCCAGCCGGGTCGGGTGCCGGCGGGGAGCAGCGCCGAGGTGGCCGGCCACACGATCCGAACGGATCGACGGGGGTTGGCTGGGTCACCTGACCGACGCCGTAGGACAGGCTGTTCGGGTTGGTCGTCCAGGCGGGGGCTGCTCGAAGATCGTCCGACGGGCCCGCGGTGCCGTTTCCCGGCCCGCGCCGCGCCCACCGGTGCCGGCCAGGTGCGCCGTCCGGGCCGTGCCGTTCAGGCCGGCCGGAGGGTCCACCAGCACGTCACCGACGGCGACCGGGTTGGGGTCGCCGCCGGCGGGACGACCGCGCGAGCCGCCGTCCCGTTGCATCGATCCCGCGGTCGCGGCCGGTCGCTCCGGGCTCTGGGCGCCCTGACCGCCGCGGCCGCGGGATCGGTCCCCGACGAAGGGAGCCCGGCCGTGCCACCACGCCCCGCCACGAAGCTCGCCCTCCTCCTGGTCCCCGTCCTGGCCCTCGGGTCCGCGTGCGCGAGCGACCCGCCCGAGCGGCCGCCGGCCGCGCCGGCCAGCGCGCCGGCCACGACCGACTTCGGCGGCACCGACATCGCGTGGGTGCAGCTGATGATCCCGATGGACGAGCAGCTGCTGCCGGTCCTCGACCTCGCGAAGGAGCGCGGCGCCGACCCGCGGCTGGTCCAGCTGGCCGGTGAGCTGCGCAGCCGGTACGCCGGCGAGATCCAGCAGCTCAAGACGCTGCGCCGCGGCGCCGGGCTGGACGAGACCAACCCGCACGCCGGGCACAAGATGCCGGGCCTCGTCGACGCCGACAGCCTGGCCGCGATCGGCGGGGCCGGCGGCACCGAGTTCGACCGGAAGGTCACCGCCTGCCTGCGGGAGCACCTGGATCAGCTGGCGAGCCTGGCCCGCTCCGAGATCACCAACGGCACCAGCGCCGCCGTCAAGGACCTCGCCAGGCAGGTGGAGGCGTCCAGGACGGCGGGCCTGACCCAGCTGCCCGGTGCGCCGTGATCCCGAGGACGTTGTGCGGCTCCTCCGGCTCAGCGGCGTAGCCGGCGGCCGCCCGCCAGGACGATCGCTTCGGTGAAGCTCAGCAGCGCCATCCTCGCCGGCGGGAACTGCGTCGCCGTGATCCATCCGGTTGGCGGTGTGTGGCGCTTCCGGGTCGCGGAGGCCGTGGCGTCGGCTCAGCGGCGCAGCAGCCGGGCGCCGGCGAGGGTGGTGACCAGGACGGTCACGGCGGCGAAGCCCAGCAGCGCCACCCTCGCCGGCAGGAACTGCGTCGCCACGCCGAGGCCGAGGACGGGCACGGCGAGCCCGAGGTAGCCGCCGAGGAACACCGCGGCCAAGGCCTCGCCGCGGGTGGCCGGGGACGCCAGGTCGACGACCGTGGAGACCGCGCCCTTGAGCAGCGCGCCCGCGCCGCCGCCGGCGACCGCGCCGCCGAGCAGGAACACCGGCAGGCTCGCCGCCCACACGCCGGCGGTCAGCGTCAGCAGGCCGGCGGCCATGAGCGCCACGCCGCCGGCGACCTGCCGGCGCACCGGCTCGCGGCGCAGCAGGATCTGCGTGGCGGCGCCGCTGGCGAACACCATCGCCGCGACCAGGCCGGCGAGGGCCCGCGACGGGTGGTGCAGGGTGCCCGCGACGAAGGCCGGCGCCAGCGAGGTGAACAGGCCCAGCACCGACAGCGCCGCGAACGCGCCACCGCCGGCGGCGAGGTAGCGGGGAGAGATCCGCTGCGGGCGGTACCGGCGCGGGCGCGGCGCGGCGGAGACCGTCTCCGGGACGCGGGCGACCACTGCCGCCGCCGCGAGCAGGAGCACCAGGAAGACCGCGTAGGAGGTGCGCAGCGGCGCGGGGCCGAATTGGGCGAGCAGGCCGGCCAGCAGCGGGCCGGCCGCGAAGCCGCCGAGGTTCGCCACGGTCGCGACCAGGTCGGCCCGGGCCCGGCCGGCGGACGGGCGGGCGGCGGCGTGCAGCTCGGACAGGTGCGCGGTGGCGGTCGCGGTGAGCATGCCGACGCCGAGCCCGGACAGGACGCGGGCGGTGACGACCACGCCGAGCGACGTCGAGGTCAGGAACAGCGCGGCGGCCGCCGCCTCGAGCAGGATCGCCGGCAGCAGGATCCGGCGTCGGCCCCACAGGTCCGACAGGTGGCCGGCGAGGAACAGGCTGACGATGACGCCGAACGCGTACGCGGCGAACGCGACCGTGACGTCGATCGTCGAGTAGCCGTCGTGCCGCTGGTAGATCGCCCACAGCGGGGTCGGCACGACGGTGAACGCCAGGGACACCGCGAACGCCGCCGCGACGGTCCAGAACCCCCGCTCGTGGCGGGACGTCGACGGAGCCGCCGGAGCCGGTCGGGCGGGGCGGGTCAGCACACTGGTCATGGGCCCGACTGTGCCGCGGCAGGTCGAGCACCTGCGACGAATGTTCGTGCTCGCAGCTATCATCATCGGTGATGGAGCTGCGGCATCTGGTGTACTTCGTGACCGTCGCCGAGGAGCGCAACTTCTCCCGCGCGGCCCAGCGGCTGCGGGTGGTGCAGTCCGGGGTCTCCGCCGCGATCCGGGCGCTGGAGCGGGAGCTCGGCACGCCGCTGTTCGAGCGCACGTCGCAGCGCGTCGCGCTGACCGACGCCGGCATGGCACTGCTGCCCGCGGCCCGGGCGACGATCGACGCGGCCCAGGCGGCCCGGGACGCCGTCGACGAGGTCCGTGGCGGGCTGCGCGGCACCGTGCGTATCGGCACCCTGATCTCGGTCGGCTTCGTCGACCTGCCGGGGCTGCTCGGCCAGTTCCGCGCCGAGCACCCGGGCGTCGACCTGCGGATGCGGGCGGCGCCGACCGGCTCGGCGGGACTGGCCCGGGCGCTGCTGGACGGGGAGCTCGACGTCGCGTTCCTGTCGCTGGCCGGGCGCCCGCCGGCGGGCCTGTCGGTGCGGGTCCTCGTCGCCGAGCCGATCGTCGCGGTGCTGCCGGCCGGGCACAGGCTCGCCGGCCGGGCTTCACCGGGTCCCGCCGGCACGGCTTCCGTGGCCCCTGTGGGTGCGGCTTCCGTGCCTCCTGCCGGCAAGGCTTCCGTGAGCCCTGCCGGCAACGCTTCCGTGAGCGACGCCGGCCAGGCTTCCGTGAGCGGCGCCGGCCAGGCTTCCGTGAGCGACGCCGGCAGGGCATCCGTGAGCCTCGCCGACCTGGTCGACGAGCCGTTCGTCGACTCGCCGCCCGGCTACGGCAACCGGACCGAGGTCGACCGGGGATTCGCCGCCGCGGGACTGCAGCGGCGGGTGGCGCTGGAGGTCGCCGACATCGCCACCGTCGCCGACTACGTGCGCAACGGCCTCGGGGTGGCGCTCATCCCGCGCTTCGCGGTGGGGTCCGGTGACGGGCTGGTGACGCTGCCGGTCGCCGGGGCGGGGCTGCGCTGGACGTTCGGGGTGGCGACGGCCTCCGAGCGCGGTCCGAGCGCGGCGGTCCGCGCGCTGCTCGACATGGTCGACGCCCACCGTCTCGAGCGCTGAATTCGCTCAGGTGGGTGCGCCGCGGGCCGAACGGACGGCAAACGGGTTCTCTGCGATGAGGTGCCATGACGGACACGACGCCCCGCCGTGCGGGCGGGCCGCTCCGGTGGTTCGGCGACATCCGGATCGGCGTGAAGATCACGGCGGCGCTGGCCGTCGCGCTCCTCGCCGGCGGCCTGGTCGCCTGGGCCGGGCTGGCCGCGCTGGGCACCGCCAACGCCAACGCCACCGCGATCTACCGCGACAACCTGCTGCCGACCAGCATGCTCAACACCACTCAGGGCGCGCTCGACGACGAGATCAACAGCCTGGCGATGATGGCGATCGCCACGACCCCGGCGGCCACCGAGGCGCAGCGCCAGCGGGCCCTCGGCGCGGCGAAGGAGCTGCAGGACGGCATCGACGCCTACCAGGCGCTCGGGATGCACGGTCCCCAGGAACAGCTGCTCGCCGCGCTGCGGCAGGCCGTCACCGGCCTGCACAAGGTCCGCGACGAGCGGCTCGTCCAGGCGGCCGCCGCCAGCGACGACGCCCTGTACGAGCAGGCGTTCCGGGGCGCGGCCGCACCGCTGGTCGACGCCGCCAACAAGGCCCTCGACGGGCTCGCCGCCTACGAGCGGACCGCCGCGGCGGCGGCCGCGAAGCGCAACGCGGACCAGTACTCCAGCAGCCGCGGCGTCATCGTCGCCTGCCTCGTCGCCGGCTGCCTGATCGCCGCGGCCCTCGGCTGGGTCACGGTGCGCCGGATCGTCGGGCCGATCCGCCTCGTCGGCGGGGTGCTGGCGCAGATGGCCGACGGCGACCTCACCGGCCGGCTCGACCTCGACACCCGCGACGAGGTCGGCGCGATGGCCGGCGCGCTCAACCGGGCGACCCAGAGCATGGGCGCGGCGGTGCGGACGCTGGGGCGGACCTCGTCGACCCTTGCGGCCGCGGCCGAGCAGCTGTCGGGGGCCAGCACGCAGATCGCGGCGAGCGCCGCGCAGACCAGCGACCAGGTCGCCGTCGTGGCGAGCGCCGCCGACGAGGTGACCCGCAACGTGCACACCGTGTCGGCGGGCTCGCAGGAGATGAGCCTGTCGATCCGGGAGATCTCGCAGAACGCCAACGAGGCCGCCCTCGTCGTCGGCGAGGCCGTGTCGGCGGCGCGGGCGACCGACGCCACCGTGTCGAAGCTCGGCGAGTCGTCGCACGAGATCGGCAACGTCGTCAAGACGATCGCGTCGATCGCCGGGCAGACCAACCTCCTGGCCCTGAACGCGACGATCGAGGCGGCCCGCGCCGGGGAGGCCGGCAAGGGCTTCGCCGTCGTGGCGACCGAGGTCAAGGACCTCGCCCAGGAGACGGCCCGGGCCACCGAGGACATCTCCCGCCGCGTCGCCGGCATCCAGGCCGACACCGACACCGCGGTCACCGCGATCCGCAACATCGGCGAGATCATCGCGAAGATCAACGACTACCAGCTGACCATCGCGTCCGCGGTCGAGCAGCAGACCGCGACCACCGGCGAGATGAACCGCGGGGTCGCCGAGGCGGCCGGCGGGATCACCGAGATCGCCGCCAGCATCGGCTCGGTCGCCGCAGCCGCCCAGGTCACGACCGAGGGCGTGGCCGAGTCGCAGCGCACCTCGGCGGAGCTCGCCCGCATGTCGCACGAGGTCAGGACCCTCGTGGCGGGCTTCCGGATCTGAGACCTCCGGCACATCCATTTGCGTCATCGCGCGGCAATGTTTTTAGACTGACTGGTCAGTCTAAAGTCAGGAGACCGCCATGAGCGTGGTGGAAGCGCGCGGGCTCGGGGCCCGGACCCGGCGCGGCTGGGTGTTCCGCGACGTCGACCTCGACGTCGCGGCGGGGGAGCGGGTCACCGTCACCGGCCCGGCCGGCAGCGGCCGCACGTCGCTGCTGCTCGCCCTCGCCGGCTGCTTCAGGACCAGCGCCGGCACCGTCCGGCGGGAGGGCGTCATCGCCCTGGCGCACGTCCCCGGCGTGCACGAGCCGGAGCCCGCGCTGACCGTCGCCGAGCACGTCGAGGAGCGCCGGCTGCTGCTCGACGGTCCCTTCAGGAGGCGGCGCCCGGTCGCCATCGACCCGGCGCTGGACCCCGGCACGCTGGGCCGCGACCTCGACGTCCTCGGCCGGCACCTGCTCGGCATCACCCTGGCCAGGGTCGCCGCCCCGGCCGCGGTCGTGGTCGACGACGTCGACAGCGGCCTGTCCATCGAGGAGCGCGCGCTGCTGGACGAGGCTCTCGACGCCCTCACCGCCGACGGGATCGCCGTCATCGCCGCCGCCCGCGAGGTTGCCGCAGCCGGGACCGGAAGCGTGTTCGAGCTGGAGGGGCAGCGATGAGCGGCCAGCGGAGCGTCTCGGGCCGCTCATCATGGGGGCAGGTTGCCTCGGGAGGGCGCCGGAGCGCAGCGGAGGTGACGGCATGAGGCTCGCCAGGTTCGAGTTGCGGCGGTTCACCCGCGCGCCGATCACCGTGGCGGCGCTGGTGGTGCTGGCGCTGATCCCGCTGCTGTACGGGGCGCTGTACCTGTGGGCGTTCTGGGACCCGTACGGCAACATGCGCCACATCCCGGTCGCCGTCGTCAACGCGGACCGGCCCGCGACCGCCGCCGACGGCAGCACCGTGCACGCCGGCGACGACCTCACCGCGAAGCTGCTGCGCCGGGACGTCTTCGGCTGGCAGCAGACCACCGAGGCCGCGGCCCGCAAGGGGCTCGCCGACGGGCGGTTCCAGCTCGTCTTCGAGATCCCGGCGGACTTCTCCGCGTCCCTGGTCACGCCGCCGGACCCGGACCGCGACCCGACCGGCGGGCGGCTGCTCGTGGTCAACGACGACGCCACCAACTACCTCACCGGCCAGCTGTCGCGCAGCGTCTTCACCGAGGTCCGCGCCAGCGCCGCCGCGTCCGTCGCCGGCGGCTACTTCGACCGGATGCTGATCGGCTTCACCGACCTCAAGTCGCAGACCGCCCAGGCCGCCGACGCCGCCGGGCAGCTCTCCGCCGGCGCCACCCAGGCCGGTGCCGGTGCCGGCTCGCTGGTGAGCGGCCTCGACCGGGCCGCCGGCGGCGCCGGGGACCTCGCCGCCGGACTCGATGAGGCCACGAAGGGCTCGCAGCGGCTGTACGACGGGCTCGTCGCCCTCGACCAGGGCGCCGCGCAGCTCGCCGACGGCACCGCCCAGGCTGCCGCCGGTGGGCGCCTGCTCGCCGGCAAGGTCGGCGCCGCCGCCGACACGGTCGAGCCGGTGCTGCGAGACAACGCCGCCCTCATCGAGGCCGCCGCGACCAGCATCGCCGACGGCGCCGACCTGCTCCGCGAGCACCTCGACGCGCTGCCCGCCCTCGCCCGGACCGCGACGGAGCGGGCGACCGCGACCCGCGCCGCCCTGGACACGCTCGGGTCGCGGTACCCGCAGATCGCCGGCACCGCCGAGTACAAGACGGCCGTCGCCGCCGCGGACGCCGCCGTCACCGCGGCCCGCTCCGTGGAGACCCGGCTCGAGACCGGCGACCTCGGTGCGGTCCGCGCCGACCTGGACCGCGCGTCGAAGCTCGCCCGGCAGGTCGCGGCGGCGGCCCCGCACCTCGCCGACGACGTCGCCGCCGCCCGTGCCCAGGTCGACCAGCTCGCCGACGGCCTCGACCGGCTCGCCGGCGGCGCGGCCCAGCTGCACGCCGGCACCGGCGAGGCCCGCGACGGCGCCCGCGACCTGTCCGGCGGCATCTTCCGGCTCTCCACCGGAGCCCAGCAGCTCGACGACGGCCTCGGCGCCCTCTCCGACGGTGGGCGCCGCCTCGCCGGCGGCCTCGGCGAGCTGTCCGACGGCGCCAGCCGGCTCGCCCGCGGCCTGTCCGACGGCGCGGCGAAGATCCCCGGCTACGACCCGGACACCCGCGCCGAGCGGGCCGGCGTCCTCGGCGACCCCGTCGCGCTGGACCGCTCCACCGAGCACCCGTCCGCGACGTACGGGGCCGGGTTCGCGCCGTACTTCCTCGGCCTCGCCCTCTGGGTCGGCGCCATGATCAGCTACATGGTGCTGCGCCCCCTGACCCGCCGGCACCTCGTGTCGGGCGCGCCCGCCCACCGCGCGGCCCTGGCCGGCTGGCTGCCGGGCCTGGCCGTCGGCGTCGCCCAGGCGACCGCGCTGTTCCTGGTGGTGCGGTTCGCGCTCGGCCTGCATCCCGCGCACCCGCTGGCCATGTACGGGTTCCTGTGCCTGACGGCGGTCGCGTTCACCGCGATCGTGCAGTGGCTCGGCGCCAGGCTCGGCGCGGCCGGCCGGCTGGTCGCCCTCGCGGTGCTGATGCTGCAGCTCACGTCGTCCGGCGGCACGTACCCGATCGAGACGACCCCCGGTGTGCTGCAGGCGATCCATCCGTTCCTGCCGATGACGTACGTCGTGTCGGGGGTCCGGCATCTCGTCAACGGCGGCCCGGGCGGTACGGTCGTCACGGGGGCCTTGGTCCTGGCCGGGTTCGCCGCCGCGGCGTTCGCGCTGACGACCCTGGCGGCGTGGCGTGGCCGCCGCCTGACGACGTCCAAGCTGCACCCGGATCTGGTGATGTAGGGGGTTTCGTACGTGGCGGAGGACGGCCGGACCAGACGGCGCACCGACACCCGGCAGCGGCTGTACGACGCGGCGATGGAGCTCATCGCCGAGCACGGCTTCTCCGCCACGACCGTCGACGACATCGCCCTGCGCGCGGGCGTCGCCAAGGGCACCGTCTACTACAACTTCCCCTCGAAGAACGCGCTCTTCGAGGAGTTGTTGCGGCACGGCGTCGGCCTGCTCACCGCCGACTTCCGGGCCGCCGTCGCGGGCGTGCCGCCGCCCGAGGCGGTCCTGGCGCTGATCCGGGCGGAGCTGGCGTACATCGAGCGGCACCGCTCCTTCGCGCAGCTGCTGCTCTCGGAGATGTGGCGGACCAACCGCGAGTGGCACCAGACGCTGCAGCTCCTGCGCAGCGAGGCCGTCGACGTCATCGCCGGCGCCCTGCGTCGCGGCGTCGACGAGGGTCACTTCGACGCCGCGCTGGACGTCCGGATGGCGGCGGCGGCGCTGTTCGGCGTCTGCCTCGTCGTCGCCGTCGACTGGCTCGTCTTCGAGCCCGACCGCTCCCTGGCTGATGTCCAGGAGGCGCTGATCACCGTGATCCGGGCCCGGGTGGGCGTGTGACGCCGCCCGGCGGTCCCGCGGGACCGGCCGGTGACCGGCGGCCCGGCCGCCGGCTGTGCGGTGCGGGCCGGGCTGTGTCAGGGTAGGCCGTGGTCGAGGTTGTGCTGGGCGGTCGGTATGAGCTTCGGCGTGTGCTGGGCCGGGGCGGAATGGCCGAGGTGTGGCTGGGTTTCGACCGCCGGCTGGGCCGCGCGGTGGCGGTCAAGGTCCTGCCCGAGGCCGGGGCGGCGGACCGGACGGCGCGGGAGCGGTTCGACCGGGAGGCGCGCACCGTCGCCCAGTTGTCGCACCCGAACATCGTCGCGATCCACGACGTCGGCGCCGACACCGCCGCGCACTTCGGCGGTGCGGTGTCGTTCCTGGTGATGGAGCTGGTGGAGGGCGGGAGCCTCGCCGACCGGCTCGTCGCCGGCCCGCTGCCGCCGGCCGCTGCCGCCGCCGTCGCGGTGCAGGTCTGCGACGCGCTCGAGGCCGCGCACGCCGCCGGGGTGATCCACCGGGACGTCAAGCCGGCCAACATCCTCTTCACCGGCGCCGGCGCCGACCGGGTGAAGGTCTGCGACTTCGGCATCGCCCGCGTCACCGGCGCCGGGCAGGCCGAGCTCACCGCGTCGGCGCAGGTGCTCGGGACCACGGCGTTCATGGCGCCCGAACAGATCACCGGCGGGCCGGTCGACGCCCGCAGCGACGTGTACGCGCTCGGGTGCGTGGTGTACACGATGCTGACCGGGCAGCCACCGTTCGCCGGCGAGACGCCGATGCGGATCGCGTGGCAGCACGTGAACCAGCCGGTCGTGCCGGCCTCCACGGTCCGGCCCGGCCTGCCGCCGCGGGTGGACGGGATGCTCGCGAGGCTGCTGGCCAAGCGACCGGACGACCGGCCGGCGACGGCGGCCGAGGCCCGGGCCCTGCTGCAGCACCTCGGTGACGGCACGGCACCGGCCGCCACCGCGGCCTTCCCGGCCGTTCCCACCGCCGCCGTCCCTGCCGCGCGGCAGCCGGTCCGGGCCACCGCGGCCGTCGTCGCGCCGACCCAGTCGATGCCGGTGACGCCGGCCGCGGAGGTGGCTCCCGCGGGCCGCCGCACCGGGATCGGACCGATCGGCGTCGCGCTCGCCGCGGTCGTCGTCCTCGTGGCGGTCGTCGCCATCACGGCCGCGATCATGGCCGGACGCGACAACCCGCAGTCGTCAGGTGCCGGCCCGACGAGCTCGGCGGCGGCCGCCGCGCCCCCGACGTCCGCTGCCGCGCCGACCAGCGCTGCCCCGTCCCAGAGCCTGCCCGGTGACGCCCTCGCCGCGGCGCGTGCCACCGTCGGCGAGCAGGCGGGAGCCGGGCAGCTTTCCGCCGAGTCGGCGCGGGAGCTGAACAAGCGGCTCGACGAGATCGCGCGGTTCATCACCAAGGGCGACGAGGAGAAGGCGGCGGACAAGGTCGCCGAGCTGCGCAGGAAGCTCGGCGAGCAGCGCAAGGACGGCAAGACGCAGCAGGCCGGCTACACCGCGGTGCTCGCCAGCCTGGACCGGCTCGCGGCGAGCCTGCCACCGCCCCGCAACGAGGACGACTGAGCCGGGTCCGCCGATGACGCGTCAGCGGACGACGCGGCGCTGGGGGCGGGGTGGCGGGGCCGTGAGGGCGACCGGCTCCAGGACGACCGCGACGCGGGCACCGCGCAGCGGGCTGCGCTCGACGACGAGACGGCCGCCGGCGGTTTCCGCGACGCGGCGGACGATGTCCAGGCCCAGCCCGGTGGAGCCGGCGCCGCTGGAGCCGCGGCGCAGGGCGCGCGCCGGGTCGGCGATGCCGGGGCCGGCGTCGTCGACGACGAGGCCGCGCGGGGAGACGTGGACCTCGAAACCGGTGCCTTCCGGGGTGTGCTGGAAGACGTTGCCGAGCATGCAGTCGACCGCGGAGACCAGGTCGGACTCGGCGACCGGCACCCACACGGGCTCCTGGCCGCCGACGACCCGCCAGGGGCGCTGCTGGTCCTCGGCGAGCACCGACCAGAACGCGAGGCGGTCGGCGACGACCTCGACCAGGTCGGTGCTCTCGGGCACGCGGTCGGCGGCGGACCGGCGGGCGGTCGTGATGATCTGCTCGATCTCGTCGTCGAGGGCGTCGAACGCCTGGCGCATGCGTTCGCCGATCGGGCCCGGCGGCATCGCGTCGGCGTCCAGGCGCAGCGCCGTCAGCGGGGTGCGGAGGCGGTGGGAGAGGTCGGCGGCGAGCTCGCGTTCGGCGTCGGCGAAGGCGACCATCTGGTCCGCCATGCGGTTGAAGCTGCGCGCCGCGTCCCGTAGCTCGGGCGGGCCGTCCGGCTCGACGCGGGCGTGCAGGTCGCCGTCGCCGAAGGCCCGGGCGCCGTCCGCGAGGCGCTTGGTGGAGCGCACGATCTGCGCGCCGAGCCGGTCCGCGACCAGGATCGAGCCGCCGATGAGGACGACCGCGAGGCCGGCGAGGGCCAGCCAGGCGGCGCCGACACCGCGGCCGAGGTCGGCGTCGGACACGTACACCTCGACGACCGCGGTCCGGTCGCCGTCCAGCACGACCGTCTGGAGGTAGGCGACGCCGCCGGGCGCGTCGACGGTCAGCGACCTGCCCTGCGTGGCGGCGCGGTCCACCTCCGCGACGGCGGCGTGGCTGGTGCCGACCGTCGGCTCCCCGAGCAGGTGCACGGCGAGCCGACCGCTCTGCCCGGCCGGCACCGTGGCGACGGCGCGGTCGAGGGCGCCGGATCCGTTGCCGGACGTGGACGCGAGGGCGGCGACCATCGCGTCGGCCTGGTAGCGGGCCTCGGCCAGGGCACGGTCGTGGGCGATCTCCTTGGTGACGTAGGCGAGGGGCACCAGGAAGGCCAGCGCGATCATCGAGGTGATCGCGAACGAGAGGCGCATGAGCGCGTTTCTCATGGCTGTGCGGGTGCCTGGTCCGGGTCGACGAGCATGACCCCGACCCCGCGGAACGTGCGCAGATACCGCGGCTGGGTCGCGCTCTCGCCGAGCTTGCGGCGCAGCCAGGACACGTGCACGTCGATCGTCTGGTCCTCGCCGGAGCTGTCGGGCCGCTGCCACACCTCGGTCAGCAGCTCCCGCCGGCTCACCACCCGGCCGGACCGCTGGGCGAGGTACGCCAGCAGATCGAACTCCTTCTTCGTCAGCTGCAGCGGCTGGCCGCCGATGGACGCGAACCGCTGCTGCGGGTTGACGTGCAGCGCGCCGATCGTCACGCCGGCCGGCACGGCGGCGGGTCCGGGGGTGCCCTGCCCGCGGCGCAGGACCGCGTTGATCCGCGCCGACATCTGGGCGCTGGAGAACGGCTTTGTCACGTAGTCGTCGGCGCCGGCGTCGAGCAGCCGGATGATGTCGCGCTCCGAGCGCCGGGCGGTGGCGACGATGACCGGCGCGTTGGAGATGCCGCGCAGCATCCGCAGCACGTCGAGCCCGTCCATGTCCGGCAGCCCGAGATCGAGGATGACCAGGTCGGGCGGGTCGGTCGCGATGACCCGCAGCGCGGACCCGGCGTTGCCGACCGGACGCACCACGTGACCGGCGTCGGTCAACGCCCTGGACAGGGCGCCGGACACGGCGACGTCGTCCTCGACGAGCAGGATCAGCGGCATGGCAACACGGTAACCGCCGGGTTTGCCATGTGGAGCGGGGTGGGTGAGAAGATCTGCCGGTGCGGGTCAGACGTGCGGCGGTGCCGGTGCTGCTGTGGTGCCTGGCGACCACGGCGAGTATCGGCGTCGCGTCGCTGGCGCTGCGCCCCGTGCTGCGCACGGCCGTGCCGTCCGACTCGCTGCCCATGCCGGCCGCGGAGGCGCGCGGGCCGGGCGACCTGATCCCGCAGCCCGGCCTGCCGCCGGTCACCACGCCGGTGTCCCCGCCCGCGGCCGCCGGGACCACGCCGCAGGCGCCGACCTCGGCGGTGCCGCGCACGTCGGCGGCCGCCACCCCGACCGCGAAGGTCACCACCGCCGCGCCCGCCCGCGTCGTCGACGGCTGGACCGTGACGACCGGTTCCGACGGCGTCGACACGTACCTGCGCTCGTTCCGGTCCGAGGGCGGCGACGCGGTCATCCGCATCCGCGACGGTGCCGTCTCCGTCGTCACGGCCACGCCCCGCGACGGGTATTCCGTGTCGCGCGGGCAGACCGAGCCGAGCCGGCTGGTCGTGCAGTTCATCTCCGCCGGTGGCGACGCCGCCTACCTCGTCGACGCGATGTGGTGGCAGGGCGCCCCGCACGGCACCGTCACCCGCATCGGGACCTGACCGCCTCGACCGGGCGGTGCTACACAGGCGGTGACGTTTCCCGGGAGGTTGTCATGATCGATGTCGGCGAGGTCACCAGCGCGGTCGTGCCGTTCGTTTCCGCGGCGGTCGGCGCGTACGGCACGGCCGTCGTCCAACGCGTCGTCGACCAGGCAGGCGACGCCACCGCCGAGGCGGGTCTGGGCGTCGGCCGGCGCGTCCTGCGGCGGCTGTTCCGGTCGGGCCGCGGCCAGCAGATCGAGGAGGCGGTCGCGGACCTCGGCACCGCGCCCGACGACGAGGACCTCACCGACCTCGTGCGGGCGCAGGTGCGCGCCGCGCTCGCGAGGGACCCGGAGCTGGCGGCGGAGATCGCCGCGATGCTGCCCGGCGGCCCCGGCGTCACCATCACGAACTCCAGCGGTGTCCAGGTCGGCGAACACAACGTGCAGACCAACCACTTCGGTGCGTGATCTGCCGGAAAACTGTTATCGGCGGCCCCGGAAAACGTCGGAGCGATCAGGGCAAATCTTAAAGTTCGTCTAATGCTCTCCGCAGGTCCGGGCGCTTACCGTCGATGCGTGACCACCGCCCGGACGGTCGTGGGACCGCCACCCGCCACCATGCCGCCGCTCGCCCACCGGGCCCGCGGCGGGGGCGTCGTGTCCACGGGTCTGCCGGGGATGCGCCCGCACCCCGCAGGCCACACCGCGGCTGCGTTCAGCGCCGCGGCGCCGTCGGCCGGGGCCGCCACCCCGACCGCGGCGGACCTCCCTCCCCGCCGCGGCGGGGGTGGCGGCCGGTGACGTCGAACCAGCCCGCCGAGGCGCCGCAGGCGGAAGCACCGGCCACCGAGGCGCCGGCTGAGGAGGCCGCGGCGACGGAGGCCTCGGAAGCCCCGAAGGCTTCTGCGAGCGCGGACTCCACCGGTACCGCGGAAGCAGCGGAAATCGAGGCGGTCGACGAGACGGTCGATGAGGCGGGGGAACGCGGGCGGGACGGCTGGCGCAGGGTCGGGGCGGTCCTGATCGTGCTGGTCGCCGCGTTCGCCGTCGTGGTCCTCTGGGCGCGGCCCGCGCACGAGCCGACGGCCCCCACGGCGCAGCGCAGCACCGCGCCCGTCGCGGTGACGTCGCTGAACCCGACGGACATCGCATACCTGCAGCTGATGATCTCCCTGAACACCAGCGCCGGGCAGCTGTTCGACCTCATCGTCACCGGCGGCGACCCGGCGCTCACGCCGATCGCCCGCTCCGCCGCCGACGGTCACCGGACCGAGCTCGCCGCGCTGCGCAAGGCCCTCGCGGACGGTGGCGCCGTCGAGGACTCCAGCATCCACGCCGGGCACGACCTGCCCGGGATGGTCGTCGACGCCGACATGGCGGCGATCCGCGCCGTGCCCGCCGCGCAGCAGCCGGCGAAGGCCCTCGAGGTGCTCCGCGACCACCTGACCGGCACCACGGCGCTGTGCGGGTCGGAGGCGAAGAACGGTGCCGACCCCGCCACCAAGGCCGCCGCCCAGCAGGTCCTGGACGCGCACAGCAAGCTGCTGGCGCAGCTTCCCACGATGTAACTTTCGCCCTTCACGCCCGGCTGACCTGCGGTTTTGCTCGTACCGTGGCGGCGGCGACGACACGTGCGATCGCCCGCTCCTAGCGTCGGCCTGCCACTGCCACGACTCCCGTCCCGGTGGCAGTTTCGACTGAGGAGGGTGTGGTGAAAAGACTCTGGGCCGCCGTCGCGGCCAGCAGCCTGGCCGTCGTCGGCGCGGTCGCCGTCATCGGGCTCAACAGCACGGCGTCGGCGGCTGTGGGCGGCACCGGCACGGGCTACCTGAGCACGCGCGGCAACCAGATCATCGACGCCGGCGGCAACCCGGTGCGCCTGACCGGCATCAACTGGTTCGGCATGGAGACCGACAACAAGACGTTCCACGGCCTGTGGGCCCGCCCGTGGCGCGACCACATCGACCAGATGGCGAGCCTCGGTTACAACACGCTGCGGGTGCCCTTCTCCGAGGACGCCCTGAAGCCCGGCGCGGCCGCCAACAGCGTCGACGGCTACACCAACCCCGACCTGCAGGGCCTGACCCCGCTGCAGATCCTCGACAAGGTCGTCGCCTATGCCGGCACGAAGGGCATGCGCATCCTGCTGGACCGGCACCGCCCGACCAGCGCCGGTCAGAGCGCTCTCTGGTACGTGTCGGCGACGCCGGAGTCGACCTGGATCAGCAACTGGCGGATGCTCGCCCAGCACTACGCGAACAACCCGACCGTCGTCGGCGCGGACCTGCACAACGAGCCGCACGCGGACGGCACGGACCCGAACGGCACCGGGTCGTGCTGGGGCTGCGGTGACGTGAACCGGGACTGGCGCCTGGCCGCCGAGCGCGCCGGCAACGCCATCCTGGAGGTCAACCCCAACTGGCTCATCGTCGTGGAGGGCGTCAGCTGCCCCAGCGGCGGCAACGCCAACGCGTGGGACAACATCCCCGACGAGCCGTGCGGCTGGTGGGGCGGCAACCTGTCGAAGGCCGGCCAGTTCCCGGTCCGGCTCAACAAGGCCAACAAGCTCGTCTACTCCGCGCACGAGTACGGCAACTCCGTCTACCACCAGGCGTGGTTCGACGACCCGGCGTTCCCGAACAACCTCCCCGCCATCTGGGACCAGTTCTGGGGCTACCTGGAGAAGCAGAACATCGCGCCGGTGCTCGTCGGCGAGTTCGGCTCGACGCTGCAGAGCCCGCAGGACGTGCTGTGGCTGAAGAAGCTCATGGAGTACATGGGCACCGGCGTCACCGGCATGGACTTCACCTACTGGTCCTGGAACCCCAACTCCGGCGACACGGGCGGCATCGTCGGCGACGACTGGAAGACGGTCAACCAGCAGAAGCAGTCGATCCTGCAGCCGTACCTCATCCCGCCCGTCGGCGGCACGAACCCGACCGGCTCGGTCTCGCCGTCGCGCTCGGTCTCGCCGTCGGTCTCGACGTCGCCGTCCGGAAACACGGGCACCGGCTCCTGCACCGCCACCGTCCGCATCGACAACGCGTGGCAGGGCGGCTACCAGGCGGCCATCACGGTGAAGAACACCGGCAGCGCCGCGGTCAACCCGTTCTCGATCACGTGGACGGTCCCGTCGGGCGTGACCCTCGGCAGCGGCTGGAACGCCACGGTGACCCAGTCGGGCACCACGTTCACCGCCGCCGGCCCCACCTGGGCCCCGTCCCTCGCCGCGGGCGCGTCGGTGTCGGTCGGCTACACCGCCAACGGCCCCTCCACCCCCGCCCCGAGCAACGTCAAGCTCAACGGCGTGACCTGCTCCTGACGCTGTACTGACCCCGCCGCGCCGGTCTTGGTCCCAGGACCGGCGCGGCGGCTCAGGGATGGTGTCTGGTCCAGCGCCACAGGGATCTCGTGGTCGAGCCGGCCGAACTCGGTCATGGCGGCGCAGGCGACCGCGCTCACCACCGCGACGTAGACCGCCACGGCCTTGCGGAGCCGGCCCGGGTGCGTCGCGGACGGGTGCGGTCTGCGGGCGAACCGCGCCCACCGCTCCGCCTCGTCGTCCCCCGCCGGGTCCTGGCTCATGACCTGTCCTCGCGCTGATCTCCCGGACCCAGTGTGCCGCCCCGGCTTCCGGGCCGCGCACAAGTCCGGCCAATCGGCGACTCAGGCGGGACGGTAGCGGGCGGCCAGGTCGTCCATGAGCTTGTCGAGGCGGTCGTCGACGGTCTGGCGGGACGGGTCCTCGTCGAACCAGGCCACGATCTCGCGCGCGCCCACGTGGAAGGGGACGGTGGCGACGTAGTCGGGGACCAGGGCGCGCAGCTTGCTGTTGTCGAAGACCATCGAGTGGGCCTTGTCGCCGAGGAGGCCGGCGCCCCAGTCCGGGTCGGCGGCGGCGATCGCGTCCGACGGGACGTGGACGAGCTTGGCGGTGACGCCGAGCGCGGCGGCCATGTGTTCGGCGATCTGGTTCCAGGTGAGGACGTCGTCGCTGGTGATGTGGAAGACGTCGCCGATGGCGCGGGGGTGGCCGAGCAGCGGGACGAAGCCCCGGGCGAAGTCGGTGTGGTGCGTGAGGGTCCACAGGGACGTGCCGTCGCCGTGGATGACGACCTCGCGGCCGGCGCGCATGCGGGCGGGTGCGGTCCAGCCGCCGTCGAAGGGCACGAGGGTGCGGTCGTACGTGTGGGAGGGGCGCACGATGGTCGCGGGGAACCCGGACTCGCGGTACTCCCGCACGAGGAGGTCCTCGCAGGCGATCTTGTCCCGGCTGTACTGCCAGAAGGGGTTGCGCAGCGGGGACGACTCCACGACGGGCAGCCGGGCCGGCGGGGTCTGGTAGGCCGACGCGGAGCTGATGAAGACATACTGACCGGTCCGGCCGCGGAACAGCTCGACGTCGGTGCGCACGTGCTCCGGCGTGAACGCGACCCAGTCCACCACCGCGTCGAAGGTCAGGCCGTCGAGCGCGGCGCGGGCGGACAGCGGGTCCCGGATGTCGCCGCGCAGGACCGTGACGCCGGGCGGGAGCGGCCGGGTCGTGCTGGTGCCGCGGTTCAGCACGTACAGGTCGATGCCGCGGGAGACGGCCAGGTCGGTGCAGGCGGAGCTGATGATGCCGCTGCCGCCGATGAAGAGGACCCTCATCCTCAGCTCTCCACCCAGCCGTGGGTCCGCGCGAAGCTGACCAGATGCTGGCGCGCCTGCGAGATCTGGCTGCCGGTGAGCGACGGGACGTGCTGGATGAGCAGCTCGGTCACCTCGGCGGAGAACTCGCGGCTGCTGAGCACGTCGCACAGGCCGTCGTCGTCGCCGGGCTCGGCGTCCTCGTCGTCATGGTGCACGGGCCGCGACGGCCGGGCGTGCTCGCGGCGCGCGGGCGCGTCGAGGATGCGCACGGTGGCGACCTTCAGGCCCCGCTCGCCCTCCTCGACCTCGTATTCGACGCGCATCCCCGGATGCACGAGGTGCCGCTGCTCGCCGAAGTCGTTGGCGTGGACGAACACGTCCTCGCCGCCCGCGTTGGGGGCGATGAACCCGTAACCACGCACCTCGTCGAACCGCAGAATTCTGCCTGTCTCCACCACGACCACCACCAGCCATCGAGCCGGCCCGCGTCCGCTGGGTCCGGCACATCAGAGCATAGGACCACCGAGGCGCTTCTTCTGCACCTTGCCCATGGCGTTGCGTGGTAGCGCCTCGACCAGGTGCACCACGCGCGGCCGCTTGTGCACGGAGAGTTGCCTGGCGACGAAGTCGACGAGGTCATCCGCGCCCAGCGCCGCGCCGGGGGCGACGACGACGTACGCGGTGACCGCCTCGCCGAGGTCGGCGTGCGGGGTGCCGATCACGGCCGCCTCGCGGACCGCGGGGTGCGCCAGCAGGGCGTCCTCGACCTCGCCGGCGCCGATGCGGTAGCCGCCGGACTTGATGAGGTCGGTGGAGGCGCGGCCGACGATCCGGTGCCGGCCGTCGGGGCTCCAGCGGGCGATGTCGCCGGTGCGAAACCAGCCGTCCACCAGGTCGGCGGGCTGGTGGACGTACCGCCGCAGCAGCATGGGTCCGCGCACCCACAGCTCCCCGATGTCGCCGTCGGACGCCTCGACGCGGGTCTCGACGCCGCGCACGGGGACGCCGACGTCCCCCGGGAAGCGGGCGCCGTCGAAGCGGCTGCTGATCGTGATCAGGGTTTCGGTCATGCCGTACCGCTCGACCGGTGCGTGGCCGGTCAGCGCGCGCAGGCGCTCGAAGACCGGCACGGGGAGGGCGGCGCTGCCGGAGACGAGCAGCCGCGCGCGGGACAGCGCCCGGGCCGCGGCGGGCTGCGCGCAGATCCGCGACCACACGGTCGGCACGCCGAAGTAGAGGGTCCCACCGGCGGCGGCATACCGCTCAGGTTGCGGTTTCCGCGTGTGTACGAGCGGAGAACCGGCCCGCAGCGCACCGAGCACCCCGAGCACCAGACCGTGCACGTGGAACAGCGGCAGTCCGTGCACGAGCCGGTCGTCCGGCGTCCAGTCCCACGCGTCGGCGACGGCGTCCACGCCGGCCTCGAGCGACGCGTGCGTGTGCACGACGCCCTTGGGCGCGCCGGTGGTGCCGGAGGTGTACATGATGAGCGCCGGGGCCTCGGGCGCCGGCGTGGGCAGGCTGACCGACGAGCGCCGGGTGACGTCGACGGTGTCCAGGACGACCGAGGCCCCCGAGTCGTCGAGGATGTGCGAGCGCTCGGCCGGGCCGGCGTCGGACGGCACGGGCACGACGGCGGCGCCGGCGAGGAGCCCGCCGACGACCGCGACGACCGTCTCCAGGGACGGGGTCGCGTCGACGGCGACGGTGGCCGCGCCGTGCACGTCCGCGGCGACCGCGAGGGCCGCGCCGAGCAGGGCCTCGGAGGACAGGGTCCGGCCGTCGACGGTCACCGCGTCGGGCCGGTCGGCGGATCCCGGGCCGGTGGTGCCGGCGAGCAGGCGCATGACGACCATCCTCCCATTTCGTGATCCGATGGTGTCTTGACACCTTCATTTGTGAGCGTTAACACTGTGCCGAGCAACACCCCCGCCACGGGCTTGAAACGTTTCCCGGCTTTCAAGTCCTCCCATGACCAAGACACCCACAGATTCCTGCCGGCACCGTTGATAGCGCTCACATGAGCGGGTCACCGGGCGCTGCACCCTGCGTACACCGTGGAGGACACCCCCGATGAAGTTCACCAGAGCACTGGCCGCCGCGGGCCTCAGCCTCGCCGTCGCACTCAGCGTCACGGGCTGCGGCTCCGCCGAGAAGACCGCCGACAAGGAGGCGGGCGCCGCCGCCGGCGCGGGCAGCCTCATCGGCGTCACGATGCCGACGAAGTCCTCCGAGCGGTGGATCGCCGACGGCAACAACGTCAAGGCGGCCCTGGAGAAGCTCGGCTACAAGGTCGACCTGCAGTACGCGGAGAACGACATCCCGACCCAGGTCAACCAGATCGAGAACCAGATCACCAAGGGCGCCAAGCTGCTCATCATCGCCTCGATCGACGGCACCGCCATCACGACCCAGCTGCAGCAGGCCGCGGACAAGAAGATCCCGGTCATCGCGTACGACCGGCTCATCCGCAAGTCCCCGAACGTCGACTACTACGCCACCTTCGACAACTACAAGGTCGGCGTGCAGCAGGCGACGTCGCTGCTGGTCGGCCTCGGCCTGAAGAAGGAGGACGGCAGCGACGGCACCGCGACCGGGCCGTTCAACATCGAGCTGTTCGCGGGCTCGCCCGACGACAACAACGCCACCTTCTTCTTCAACGGCGCGATGGACACGCTCAAGCCGTACATCGACAAGGGCACCCTCGTGGTGAAGTCCGGGCAGACCGACTTCAAGACCGTCGCCATCCTCCGGTGGGACCCCGCCACGGCGCAGAAGCGCATGGAGGACATCATCACCAAGACCTACGTCGGCGGCACCAAGGTCCAGGGCGTGCTGTCCCCGTACGACGGCCTCTCGATCGGCATCCTGTCGGCGCTGAAGAGCAGCGGCTACGGCACCGCCGGCCAGCCCTACCCGATCGTCACCGGCCAGGACGCGGAGAAGGCGTCGGTCAAGTCCATCATCGCCGGTGAGCAGTACGCGACGATCTACAAGGACACCCGCAAGCTCGCCGACGTCACCGTGAAGATGGCCGACGCGGTCCTCAAGGGCGGCAAGCCGGAGACCAACAACACCAAGGACTACGACAACGGCGTGAAGGTCGTCCCGTCGTACCTCCTGGAGCCGGTCATCGTCTACAAGTCGAACTACAGGACGGTCCTCATCGACTCGGGCTACTACACCGAGAGCGACCTCAAGTAGCCATGTCCCAGGCTCAGTCCGACGTAATCCTGCGGATGCGCGGCATCACCAAGACGTTTCCCGGCGTTGCCGCGCTGCAGGATGTGAACCTCGAGGTCCGTCGCGGGGAGATCCACGCGATCTGCGGTGAGAACGGCGCCGGGAAGTCGACCCTTATGAAGGTGCTGTCCGGCGTGTACCCGCACGGCTCGTACACCGGCGACATCGACTTCGACGGGGAGCCCTGCCACTTCGCCGGGATCCGCGACAGCGAGCGGCGCGGGATCGTCATCATCCACCAGGAGCTGGCGCTCATCCCGCACCTGTCGATCGCCGAGAACATCTTCCTCGGCAACGAGCGGGTACGGTCCGGGAAGCGCTGGGGCCTGATCGACTGGAACCGCACGAACGCCGACGCCGGCGCGCTCCTGCGCCGGGTCGGTCTCCGTGACAACCCGGTCACACCGGCGATGGACCTCGGCGTCGGCAAGCAGCAGCTCGTCGAGATCGCCAAGGCGCTGTCCAAGGAAGTCCGGCTGCTGATCCTCGACGAGCCGACCGCGGCGCTCAACGAGTCGGACTCCCGGCACCTGCTGGACCTGCTCCTCGAATTCCGCGAGCGCGGCATCACCTGCGTGATCATCTCGCACAAGCTCAACGAGATCGAGGCGGTCGCCGACACCACCACGATCCTTCGCGACGGCCGCACCATCGAGACCCTCGACATGGACGAGCTGGGCGTGTCGGAGGACCGCATCATCTCCGGCATGGTCGGCCGGGACCTGTCGCACCGCTTCCCACCCAGGATGTCGCACGAGGTGGGCGCCGAGGCGCTGCGCATCGAGGACTGGACCGTGCACAGCCCCACCCAGCACGGGCGGGTCGTCGTCGACCGGGCGTCGTTGTCGGTGCGCCGCGGCGAGATCGTCGGGCTCGCCGGACTCATGGGCGCCGGGCGCACCGAGCTCGCGATGAGCGTCTTCGGGCGCAGCTACGGCACCGGCATCAGCGGCCAGGTGTACAAGGACGGCGTCCCGGTCGAGCTGCGGACCGTCGGCGACGCGATCGCGCACGGCATCGCGTACGCCACCGAGGACCGCAAACGGTACGGCCTCAACCTCATCGAGGACATCCAGCGCAACGTCTCCGGCGCCGCGCTGCCGCGCATCGCCAAGGGCGGCTGGGTCGACGAGAACCGCGAGTTCCGGGTCGCCGAGGACTACCGGCGCAGCCTCAACATCAAGGCGCCCGGCGTCGGCGCCGTCACCGGGACGCTCAGCGGCGGCAACCAGCAGAAGGTCGTGCTCGCCAAATGGATCTTCACGGACCCTGACGTACTGATCCTCGACGAGCCGACCCGCGGCATCGACATCGGCGCCAAGTACGAGATCTACACGATCATCAACCGGCTCGCCGACGAGGGCAAGGCGATCCTGGTCATCTCCTCCGAGCTGCCGGAGCTGCTCGGCATCTGCGACCGCATCTACGCCCTGTCGGCGGGCCGGGTCACCGGCGAACTACCCCGCGCCGACGCGACCCCCGAGCGGCTCATGCAGCTCATGACCAGCTTTAAGGAACGCTCATGACGACCATCGTGGAGGCCGACACGGAGACCGTGGCGCCGACCCGCTTCTCGGTCAACCTGCGCCAGAGCGGCATCTACATCGCGTTCGCCGCGATCGTGGTCCTGTTCGAGGTCCTGACGTCCGGCTCGCTGCTGGAGCCGCAGAACATCTCGAACATCGTCGTGCAGAACTCGTACATCCTGATCCTCGCCATCGGCATGATCCTGATCATCATCGCCGGGCACATCGACCTGTCCGCGGGCTCCGTCGTCGCGGTCACCGGCGCCGTCGCCGCGGTGCTCATGGTCGACCTGGACGTGCCATGGCCCGTCGCGATCCTGGCCACCCTCGCCGTCGGGGCGCTCATCGGCGCCTGGCAGGGGTTCTGGATCGCGTACTTCGGGATCCCGGCGTTCATCGTCACCCTCGCCGGCATGCTCGTCTTCCGGGCGCTCACCATGACCGTCCTGGGCAACCAGGGCATCGGCCCGTTCCCCGACGACGTGCGGACCCTCGCCAACGGCTTCACGCCGGGCTTCCTCGGCAATGCCGATCTGGGTGTCCTGGGCGGCGCGGACCGCTTCACGCTGCTCGTCGGGCTGGCGTCGGTGGCGGGGATCGCGGTCGTGCAGTGGCGGGCCCGCAGCGGCCGCATCGGCTACGGGCAGGCCGTCGACAGCCTTCCCGTGTTCGTCGCGAAGATCGCCGGCGCGTCACTCGTGCTGATGTTCATCATCGTCCAGCTGGCCCGCTTCAAGAACCTGCCGTGGGTGCTGGTCCTGCTCGCCGCGCTCGTCCTGCTGTACACGCTGATCTCCCAGCGCACCGTCTTCGGCCGGCACATCTACGCCGTCGGCGGCAACCTGCAGGCCGCCGGGCTGTCCGGCGTCAAGGTCAAGTCGGTGACCTTCTGGATCTTCGTGAACATGGGGCTGCTCGCCTCGATCGCCGGCATCATCTTCGCCGGCCGCCTCAACCAGGCCGGCCCGACCGCCGGCAACGCGTTCGAGCTGGACGCGATCGCCGCGGCATTCATCGGGGGCGCGGCGGTGCAGGGCGGCGTCGGGAAGGTCGTCGGCGCCATCACCGGCGGCCTCATCATGGCCGTCATCAACAACGGCATGTCCCTCATCGGCTCCCCGAGCGAGCGGGTCATGCTCGTGAAGGGCCTGGTCCTGCTGGCGGCGGTCGCGTTCGACGTCTGGGCGAAGCGCCGGGCGGGCCGCTCCCGCTGAGGTCTCGCTCGTGCGTGACCTGGGCGGGCCGCTGCCGCTGAGGTTTCGCCGGTACGTGACCTGGGCGGGACGCGGACCGGTGGATGGAGAGGCCCGGGGGATGCTGACGATCCCCCGGGCCTCAATTTTTGGTTCGCCCGCGCGCTCCAGGGCATTGGTCACGGTGTGACCCAGGACCGAATCGCCGACCCGTGGGGGCCGCGCACACCGTACGGTGCCGGCGGAACCTGGCCGACCAGACTGGACTCCTGCCTGACGGTCGAGGACGTCGACTCCTGGCACCAGTCGGCGTCGGTGCTCCACATGGACGGCAACACCCGGCTGTGCACCGCCACCGCCGCCGCGGCGCTGAAGGCCAGCTTCGGCACTGACGGGCAGCCGGGCTCGTACACCGACATCGATCACTGCGACACGATCGCGCGGTGGGGCACAACGTCGCGGAGACCGCCTGCGTGCTGTGGGCACGGATGCTGGACCGCCGTCGCGGCCCGAACCCGCCGGCGATGCTCGCCGTCGACCCGCGCAGCACCCCGGTCACCCGCGAGGCCGACCTGCACCTCGCCGTCCGCAACGGCACCAACCTCGCCCTGATGAACGGCCTGCTCCGCCTCCTCATCGAGCGGGACCGGTACGACGCCTCGTACGTGCGCGACCACACGGTCGGCTTCGACAACCTGTGCGAGGTGGTCGACCCGTACCGGCCGGACCGCGTCGCCGAGATCTGCGACGTCCGCGCCGCCGACGTGGAGCGGGCCGCGGAGCTGCTCGGCACGTCCGAGCGCCTGCTGTCGACCGTGCTGCAGGGCTTCTACCAGTCCAACCAGGCGACCGCGGCGGCCTGCGTCGGATGGACTTCCGTTCCTGTTCCGGGGACCCGCTGATCCCGTGGAGCACCCCGGAGGAGGCGTTCGAGGCGTGGAAGCTGCGCGGCGCCGGCCGGCCGTGCGACTACACCGGCATCCAGTGGCCGTTCGGGGATGAGCGCCTCTACACGGACGGCGTCTTCAACACCGACCCGGACCGCTGCGAGAGCTACGGCCACGACCTGGCAACGGGCGCCGAGCTCACCAAGGAGGAGTACGCAGCCAGGCGGCCCGGCGGCCGGGCGTTCCTGCACGCCGTCGCGTACGAGCCGTCGCCCGAGACGCCGACCGGCGAGTACCCGCTGCTGCTGACGACCGGGCGCAGCGTCCACCAGTTCCACAGCCGGACGAAGACGGCCCGCGCGCCGCAGCTCAACGCCGCCGCGCCGGAGCCGTGGGTCGAGGTCAACGCCGCGGACGCCGCGGCCGCCGGCATCCGCGACGGTGACCTGGTCGCGGTGACCTCACCGCGCGGCACGGTCCGGGCGCCCGCCCGGATCCGCGGCATCCGGCCCGGCGTGGTCTTCATCCCGTTCCACCAAGGGTACTTCGACGCTCCCGGGGCCTTCGACCGGGCGGCCAACGAACTGACCGTCACTTCCTGGGACCCGGTCTCCAAACAGCCGCTGTTCAAGGTCACGGCGGTCCGTCTCGACAAGGTGACGTGATGCATCTCGGTCACTACCTCGGCCTGCTGCACCGCTCGCAGACCTGCCTCGCCGACGCGTTCCGGGAGGTCGCCTCGGCGCACGGCGACGAGCCCGACATCCGCGCCCTGTGCACCCGGCTGGCGGCCCAGTGCGACGCGCACGCCTCGCAGCTCGCACCCTTCGCCGCACGGTACGCGGCGGAGGCACCCGACGAGCCGGACCGGCTCCACTCGACCCTGTTCACCGGCACGCGCGGCGGCGGGCTGGGCCTCCTGCGGGACCTGCACGACCTGTACCTCATGGCGGCCGAGTGCGACGTCAGCTGGACCGTCGTCGGTCAGGCCGCCCGCGGCGTGCGGGACGAGGACCTGCTGCGGGTCGTGCTGCGCTGCGAGGGCGAGACCGCCGTGCAGCTCAAGTGGCTGCGGACCCGCATCCGGCAGGCGGCACCGCAGGCGCTCGTCGTCGCCTGATCAGCGCACCGTCCACACGATCGTGGGCGGGCGGACCCGTGCGCACACCGGGTCGCCCGCCGCGTCGGTCAGGCCGAGCCGGCCGTGCAGCGTGCCGGCCCCGTCGTGCGCCGCCCGCAGCACCTCGGTCGGGATGTCGCCGAACATGAGCTTCGCCCGGCGGAACATCGCGAACTCGTCGCCCGTCACAGCGCCCCAGCTCAGGTAGAGGAACCGTGCCCCGGGCCGGCCGTGCACCCATGGCCCGCCGACGTCGAGCAGCCCGTCGACCTCCCGGCTGGTCACCTCCAGGTCCCAGGTCACGTCCGGCGCGTCGGCCCGGACCCTGTCCACCACCTCGGCCTTGCGCTGCACGCCCACGTGTACGTTGTGCAGCCGCAACGCGTCGGCGCCGGGGCGCCGCCCCGGCAGGTCGGTGCCCTCGATCCGGATTCGCACACCCCTGACCCTATGCCGCTTGGTTTACAGCGCGGCTATGGACGCGGGGGCTCGCTCCTGCCGGGCGAGTGCCCTGACCACCGGTAGCGCCCCGTGCCGCCACACCGCCAGCCTGCCGAGCAGCTCCACGGTGGCCGTGACGGCTTCCGGCGGCAGCTGCGGCGCCGGTACGTCGAGGCTCACCGCCAGGTCGTCCACGTGCACGACGAGCTCCAGCACCCGGGTCAGCAGGAAGTCGTCGACCGTCAGCCCCCACTCCCCGAGGTCCACGATCCGCTCCGGATGCTGCGCAGGCACGGTCGTGCGCAGCTCGTCCAGCGCCGCGTCGACCTCGGCGGTCAGCTCGGCGGCGCTGGTCAGCACGGCGGCCTCCTCGCCCCGCGTACGGATGAGGACGTTGTCGTCGCTGTCCCTGCCCGACCCGGCCCAGCCCGCGCCGGTGAAGTGGTCCAGAACGGGGACGGCGGCCTCACCCGGCGGCCCCGCGAGCAGCGTCACGGTCCTGGTGACCTGATTGGCGAGGTGCCGGGCCAGCCCGCCGACGGTGAACCCGGGCAGCGCACTGGGCTCGCCCCACCTCGCCGTCACGGCCGGGTCCCGCAGCAGCCCCGCGGCGGTGTCACTGGCATCGAGAAACGCAGATCGCATCACCCGCCGATCCTATTCGGTGCCGGACAGTTTGTTGAGGGCCCTCACGATGAGGGTTTATCGTTTGGGTGTGAACGATCTCGACCTCGTCGACCAGCTGCTGGGCTGTGTGACCCAGATCCGCCGGGTCCTGGACACCCGCCTCCAGCGGCACGGCGTGTCCGTCGCCCGCAAGCGGGTCCTCGGCGCCCTGGCCGCCGGCCCTGCCCGGCAGAGCGAGCTCGCGACCGCGCTGGACGTCGCCCCACGCACGATCACCGAGCTGATCGACGGCCTGTCCCGCGACGGCCTGGTCCAGCGCACCGACGACCCACGCGACCGCCGCGCCCGCCTGGTCCGCCTCACCCCTGCCGGCGAACACGCCAACACCCTGGCCACCGCGACTCGGCACGAGTTCCTGGCCGAGCTCTTCGCCGACCTGACGACCGGGGAACGCGCCGCCCTGGCGCACACCCTCGCCACCCTGCGCACCCGCGCCGCCGCACTGACCTGATCAGCCCGGAGGACCGCCCCGCGCCCCGCGCCACCGCACTGCCCTGAACCAGCACGGAGGACCCCATGTCACTCAACCTCGCCGAGAAGGCCCAGACCGCCGCCGAGCTCCAAGCCAACCAGCGCCTGACTGGCCGTACCCCCGACGCCCTGGCGGCCGACCTCGGCTTCACCACCGCCTACCTCGACGACCTCCTGCACCCGCGCCCCGCCATCGACCCCGCCGGCGTCCGCGATTGCCCGCCGCCCGGCGATGATCTACATTCCCTACCGGCGTGGCGTCGCCGGGAGCGGGAGAGCGCGTGAACAGTTGGCACCATGCGGTCTCAGCGGCGCGCAAGTGGGGCGGCGCCCCTGAGAACTACATCGAGATAGAGGAGTTCATCGACTCCTCCAAGAAGACGATCGGCGACGTCCGGCACCGGTCGCTCTACCACCACACCGAGGGCGTCTGGCTGTGCCAACGCATCTTCGGCCGCACCATCGAAGTCCCCCGGAGCGCCGGTGGGACGGTCCAGGTCCCCGTCCGGCTGATCGCGGAGCGGCACGTCCTGGAAGACCTCGGCTGGCTCCCGTCGCCGGCCGACTACATCGCCGGCATGCCGATCGCGCCGTGGATGTCCGGCGCGCAACGCAAGCAACTCCCGCTGTCCCACCTTCTGCAGAGCGAACCCCGGACCGAGGAGCCAGCCGAATGAGCCACTTCAACTTTCTCGGCATCCCGGTCGACGGGACCATCATCCGCCCCGCCCCCACGGTGCAGCAGCGCCCGCTGTCGGACCTCGAACCACTGATCCGCGCGCTCCTCGCCGACGACGTGATCGTCGAGTTCGGCTGGACGCAGTACACGCCCTACTACAACGACGGGGACCCGTGCGTGTTCAGCGTCGACACGCCGTGGTTCCGGACTCCCGAAGACCCGGCCCTCGAGCCGCAGTTGACCCACCAGCTCCGGCTCGAGGACGGACGACACCCGTCGCTGGGCCGCCGGGAGGGCAAGTGGGTCAACGGGCAGAGGCACAGCGCATACACCGGCCCGGACGAGGAACGGTACGACCGGGCCCGCGCGTTCACCGACGCCCTCGAGAGCGAAGCGTTCAACCAGGTGCTGCTCGACGCATTCGGCGACCACGCCCACATCACCGTCCGCCGCGACGGCATCACCGTCGACAGCTACTCGCACGACTAACACCTGCCCTCACCGCCCGGCACGACGATCGGACTCCGCGCCCCGCGGCCGAAGAGGCCGGCCAGCAGCAACGAACGCCACCCGCCCCGACCTGACGCCCGCGCGTGGCGCACCTGTGGCGGCGATCGTGCTGCTCGACGGTCCGGGCGAACGTCCGCACGTCCGGTCCGGCCTGCCGGGTTCACCGGTGCTCCGCTGTGATCCAAGGACGGTTCTGGTCATGCGGGCGGCCGGATTCGTCCTTCGATCTTCTCGTCGTGTGGGGCGAGTTGTGCGGGGTGTGGCGCCCGGCTGCCTGAGCGGCCGCCCGCGGTGTGCCACCGCGGTTGAGCGGCGCGGTGTCCGCCGTCATAGCTCTGAAGGGTGTGGCACTGCTGGCGATGGGGATCTCTTCTGGCTGGCGTGACGGCCTGGCACGGTGGCGCAGAGCGTGACGCGACGATGGCATGAGATGGCGTGGTGGCCTGGCGTGGTGGCCTGGCGTTGGGGCCTGGCGTGGTGCGTGACGCGACGATGGCGTGGCTGGCCGCGGTGGGCTGGCGTGGTGGCCCGCGCATGAGGCGAAGATGACGCGGCCCGACGCGGTGGCCTGGCGTTGTGTGTGACGCGACGATGGCGTGGGTGGGCGTGGTGGCCCGCGCATGACACGAAGATGACGCGCCCCGACGCGATGGCCTGGTGTGACGGGCAGAGCGCCACGGCTGGTGGTGGTGGCGACAACACCAACGGGGGCACGACCCCTCGCGGCAGTGGCACCATGCCCGGCGGCGCCTGGCGTCTGACGCGACGGTGATGTGGTCAGGAATGGTCCGCGTGGTGGGCTGACGCGTGGTCGTGAGGGTCAGCCGCGGTCCGGAGTGGCGGCCCGCGTGGTCGGAGAGGGTCAGCCGCGGCGCAGCTCGATCGCGGAGGGTTGGCCGGCGGGTTGGACTGTGGTGGAGGAGATGCGGACGCGGACGTAGCGGTTGTCGCGTGAGTTGACGGCGAGCGTGGTGCCGCCGGCCGCTGGTGAGGTTGAAGTCGTGTGTTGTGGAGGTCCAGGGGGTGCTGGCAGGGCCGTGGGTGGTCTGGGGCGCGGTGCCACGGGTCAGCCGCGGTGCAGCTCGATTGAGGAGAGTTGGCCGGCGGGTTGGCCTGTTGGAGGCGATGGGACTGTGGACGTAGTGGTGGTCGTCTGAGCTGGCGGGCTTGCCGTTGATGGAGTCGAAGTCGGGTGGTTGCGGGGCGTCGCAGGGAGCACCTGCGTGGTGGGGCGATGGCGTGGTGGGGCGATGGCGTGTGTGGTCTGGGGCGCGGTCTCCACGGGTCAGCCGCGGTCCCCACGGGTCAGCCGCGGTGCAGCTCGATTGAGGAGAGTTGGCCGGTGGGTTGGCCTGTTGGAGGCGGTAGGACTGTGGACGTAGTGGTGGTCGTCTGAGCTGGCGGGCTTGCCGTTGATGGAGTCGAAGTCGGGTGGTTGCGGGGCGTCGCAGGGAGCACCTGCGTGGTGGGGCGATGGCGTGGTGGGGCGATGGCGTGTGTGGTCTGGGGCGCGGTCTCCACGGGTCAGCCGCGGTACAGCTCGATCGCGGAGAGTTGGCCGGCGGGCTGGACTGTGTTGGAGGAGATGAGGATGCGGACGTAGCGGTGGTTGCCTGCGTTGACGGTGAGGGTGGCCTGCTGGCCGCTGTTGGGGTCGAAGCGGCAGGCGGCGCCCGGGACGAGGACGGAGAAGGTGGCGCCGTCGGGGCTGCCGAGGACGGTCACGGTCTGGGTGCGGGCGGGCCAGGCCGACGACGGTGGCAGGCGCAGGACGATGCGGCGGACCGCGACCGGGGCGCCGAGGTCGACCTGGATCCACTGGGGAAAGGCGTTGTTGCGGCTCTCCCAGTAGCTCATCGGGTCGCCGTCGGTGGTGCGGCTCGCGACATACGGGTCGGTGTGGCTGCTCTCCGTGGCCGGCCGGCCGCGTGCTACGTCGGTGCCGGTGTCCAGCGGCAGCGGGGGCGTGCCCGTGGCCGAGGTGGTGAGGCTGGGGCCGGCCGCTGCCGACGCCGATGCCTGGGTGGAGCCGCGGGGCGAGGCGGACGTGCTGGCCCGAGGGGAGGCGCTGCCGCTCGCCGATGCCGCCGCGGACGGGGTGCCGGGCGCGGCGTCGGGGGTCGTCGCCGTCTGTGGCCCGGCGTCGCCGGCGAGGTCGGCGCCGTTGCCGCCGCGAGGCCAGAACGCGACCAGGCCCGCGACGGCGAGCAGCACCACGACCACCGCCGCGGCGGCCAGCAGCGCCAGGCCGTTGCGGGCGCGGCGGGCCGCGGCCGGTGGGTCGGGCGGCAGGGGTGCGGGTGGCATGGGCAGCAGGTCGGCGCGCTGGAACCCGCGTGCCTGCCCGTTGGTCACGCCGCCGCCGGGGTGTCGCTCGGCGAGCTCCCGCTCGGCGGCCTCGCCCCACGCCGAGGACGTGCCCTCCACGACGAGGTCGACGGCGGCGGGGATGTCGGACAGGAGCGCGGTGAACATCGCCGACAGCGGCGGCCACACCAGGTCGTCGATCGTCTCCCCGGCGGTGCCGACGACGACCCGGTAGGCACCCGGCCGCTCGGCGAACGAAGCGGGGGACGAAGCCGGGGCCGAAGAACCGCCCGCATCCACAGCGGCGAACGACTCGGTGACGGGAGCCGCGTCAGGCAACGAGGCGCGGCCCTTCGCGGGTGGCGGGGGAGGGCCGGGGAACGCATGGATCCCGCCGCCGCTCAACCGCACCTGCCAGCCCATGTCCATCGCATAGGTGGCGGGGGAGAGCTCGCGCAGCGAGGCGTGCGGCGGGGACGACGCCACGACCTCCTCGCCGCCGTCAGGGGTGAGGCGCAGCAGCCACGCGGGCTCCGCCCACACGGGCCGGCGGTGGGCGTCGAGGGCGAACACCACGATCGACCCGGCGGGCGTGTGCAGGGGCACCCCGTTGACCAGGTGGACGGGCTCGCCGAGGCGGGCGGCGGCGGTCGCGGCGACCGCGCGGCCGGCGCCCTGGCCCGCGCCCAGCGGCACGAGGTCGGCGACCCGCCGCACGCGGGTCGGCAGGGCGGTCATGGCCAGTGCGAGCTGCTCGCCGGTGAGGGCCGGGTCGAGCAGCAGCCGCGGCCGGGACGGGTCCACGGCGACGGCGAACTCGACCCCGTCGAAGGCGGCCGCCGAGCCCACCGGGGCGGGGGACAGCAGCCAGCCGGCGGGGACTGGCTGGGCGATGACCGTGGAGGGCCACAGCGGCGCGGATCCCTGCCAGTCGGGTGCGGGCCAGCGCGGGCCGAGCGGCTCGGCGGGCCGGCCGGGCCGGTGCCGCCACCAGCCGCCGCCGGCGTCGGTCGTGACCATCACCCCGCCGGGCGTCTGCACGACCGGGCCGTCGGGCGCGACGACGGGCCGGTCCAGCGCCACGGCGAGGTCGGGGCCGAGCGGGCCGGCCGCGAGCAGCACGACGCGCTCGGCGTCGGGCGGCACCGCCGCGGCGAGGTCCGAGGCAGTGACGGAAACGGCGGGGGCGACCGCCACGGCCAGCCACCCGTCAGGCACCACGGGGAATCCCGGCACGTCGCCGGCGAGCACGCACCGATCCACCCTGCGGATCAGGTCCGAGCTCGCCGACGTCATGCCAACAAGCTACCGCCCAGGTATGACAGGAACGCTAACGCACGTAGATGACGGGCGCCGGCGGCGTCGACATGCCGCTGCCGATGAAGTACGACGGGTGCGGCGGCTGGTTGTACGCGGTGTTCTGCCAGGCGATCGCGCACCGGTACTGCGGGTCGTGCATCAGCGTGAAGAGCCGCGTCGAGGTCGGGTCGGGCGTGCTGTAGATGCGCAGCGCGGTGTTGTCCGACGTGGGCCAGATCACCTCCTCGCGCCAGTCGCCGAGGATGTCGCCGGACAGTGACGGCGTCGACTTCGTGCCGTTGTTGGAGTGCACGCCGGAGGCGGTCAGCAGCCGGGTGTCGCCGGAGGTGCCGTACTTGTCGATGTGGGTGCCGTCGAGGAGCTCCCGGGTCGTGTCGCCGTCCCACCAGGCGAGGAAGTTCGTCGAGCTCGGCTTGCGGGTGGAGACGACGGTGCCCTTGGGGTTGCGGACGCCGTCGGCGGCGGAGGACCACGACTCGGCGCCGGCGCTGCCGGCCCAGATGTCGCCGGACACGCCGCGGCCGTTGTCGCCGTTGGCCGGGGTGGTCCACAGGACCTGCCCGGTGCGCGCGTCGGCCATCCACGAGGAGGGCTTGCTGCCGTCCTCATCGACCTTGAACTCCTCCAGGCCCGGCCGGGACGGGTCGAGGTCGCCGACGTGCAGGGCGTCGCCGTGGCCGTTGCCGGTGTTCCAGAGGCGGGCGCCATTGTCGTCGACGGCCATCGACCCGTACACGATCTCGTCGCGGCCGTCGGAGTCGACGTCGGCGACGGAGAGCTGATGGTTGCCCTGGCCGGCGTAAGCGCTGTTGCCGGAGCTGTTGCTGTCGAAGGTCCAGCGCCGGGTCAGCGAGCCGTTGCGGAAGTCCCAGGCGACGATGACCGACCGCGTGTAGTACCCGCGGGCCATGATCAGCGATGGGCGCTGCCCGTCGAGGTATGCGGTGCCGGCCAGGAACCGGTCGACCCGGTTGCCGTAGTTGTCGCCCCACGACGAGACGGTGCCGCGCGGCACCACGTAGTCCACTGTGGACATGGCGGCGCCGGTGAGGCCGTTGAACATGGTGAGGAACTCGGGGCCGCTGAGCACGTAGCCGGAGCTGTTGCGGTAGTCGGCGGAGGCGTTGCCGATGACGCGGCCGGTGCCGTCGACCGTGGCGTCCGCGGTCTTCATGGCGACCTCGGCGCGGCCGTCGCCGTCGTAGTCGTACACCTGGAACTGGGTGTAGTGGGCGCCGGCGCGGATGTTGCGGCCGAGGTTGATCCGCCACAGGCGCTGCCCGTCCAGCCGGTACGCGTCGACGTACACGACGCCGGTGACACCGGACTGCGAGTTGTCCTTGGCATCGGCGGGGTCCCACTTCAGCACGATCTCGTAGTCGCCGTCGCCGTCGAGGTCACCGACGGAGGCGTCGTTGGCGGTGTAGCCGGAGCCGGGCGAGGAGATCGGCACGTCGAGGTAGCCGTTGGCGAAGCGCAGCGACGCTGCCGACGCGGTCTGCTCGGTGCCGCCGACGACCGCGCGCACCGTGTAGGAGGCGTCCGCGGCGGCGCCGGCGTCGAGGTAGTCGGTGCCGGTGGTGACCGTCGCGATGCGGGTGCCGCCGCGGTACAGGTTGAACGCCGTCGACAGGGCCTCGGTGCCGAGCAGCCGCCAGGAGACGAGGTTGCCGCTGCCGGACCGCACGGAGATGAGGCCGCGGTCGAGATCCTCCATCTGCTTGGCGTTGCCCGTGGGGGGCGGCGGCGCCGAAGAAGAGGGCGGTGGCGCGGACGATGTGGGGGCTCCGGTGCAGGTGACGCCGTTCAGCGAAAATCCAACAGGCGATGGATTGCTACCCGTCCACGTGCCGTTGAAGCCGAACGACACGGTCGCCCCGGTCGCGATCGGCGCGTTGTAGCCGACATCGGAAGCCCGGGTCTGGCCGCCGCTGGTCGTGACGGTCGCGTTCCACGCCTGGGTGACGGTCTGCCCGGCCGGGAACGTCCACGCCAGGGTCCAGCCGTTCACGGCGTCGCCGAGGTTGGTGATGTCGACGTTCGCGCCGAAGCCGCCCTGCCAGGAGTTGGTCACGGTGTACGTGACGCGGCAGCCGGACGCGGCGGCCGACGCCACGGTCACGGTGACGGCGGCCGCGGCGACGGCCACCGCGCCGGCCGCGGCGATGGCGACGGCCCGCCGCCGATGGGGGATGAACCGCACGATCCGCTCCTCGCTGTACAACATGCGAACGGGCGGTCGGGCGAGTGTCACAATTGCCCGACCCGGGACGGCGAGACCGTAGTCCCGGGGTCCAGGGCCGGGCAATGCATCACCACGCGTCAATGCTCAGGGCGGTCCGTGGAAGCCGAAACTTTCAGGACAGCCGGAAGGACTGCGCCGCCGTGCCGTTGCAGGTGTACTGCACGAGCTGCACGCTGTCGGCGGTCGACGCGGCCGGGACATCCAGGCACTTGCCCGAGAGCCGGCTCACGAAGTGGTACCAGCCGCCGCCCTCGGCCACGGGCTGCCACTGCTGGTTGTTGCCGCCGCCGTAGGTCCACGTCTGGATCGGCGCGTTGTCGGCGCTCGACACGTTGGTGACGTCCAGGGCCTGTGCGCTGTTGCCGCGGTTGTTGATGCGCACGAACCCGCCGCTGGTCGGCTGGAACTGGAACTGCTGCGCGGTGGAGCCGTTGCACGTGTACTGCTGGATCGCCGTGCCGTTGGTGGTGCCGGCCGCCCGCGCGTCGACGCACTTCGACGAGTTCTTGTTGGTGACGCTGTACCAGGCGGTCGGCGAGATCGGTCCCGTGCTGGCCGACGGCGTGGGCGACGACGACGGCGGGGTGGTGGAGGCGCCGGCGAGCCACAGGATGCCGTCGATGATCCAGCGGTTCTGGTCGGCGCTGGCGAACGTCGAGGACGTGCGGGTGTTGGTGGAGTAGTTCATGCCGTTGTGGCCGAAGTTGGCGTACAGCATCTTGTAGTTACGGTTCGTCCACAGGATCGGGTAGTAGCCGCTGTACCACGACTGGTTGGGGTCGGTGCCGACCGGGAAGCTGCTGGGGTCCACCGAGGCGAGGATGTCGATCGCGGGGTTCTGGCGCAGGTCGTTGCTCCACGAGTACCACTCGCTGACCGCGGACCGGAACGTGGCCGGCAGTCGTACCGTCGACGGGTGCGCCCGGTCCTCGACCTTCAGCGTGACCGCGGTCGGCCCCCACGTGTTGGTCCGGAACGCGCCCGAGCCGAGGAATGTGTTGTAGTACCAGCTCCACGAGCCGGGGTCGGTGGTGAACGCGCTGACGTGGAAGCCCATCCAGGCGCCGCCGTTGTTCATGTACTGCTGGAACGCGGCCCGCTGCCCCGACGGCGGCGCGTCGTCGAGGAACATGATGACCTTGTACTGGGCCAGGCTGCCGGTGTTGAGCCGGCTCCAGTCGGTGGTCGCCTCCCAGGTGAAGCCGTTCTGCGCGGCCTGCGCCGGGAACCAGTCCCGGGCCTCCTTGTCGAAGTCGATGTGGGCCGCGTCCCAGGTGCCGTTGTAGAAGGCGAGCACCTTGAACGGGGCGGCGGCGGCCAGGGCGGGCCTGATGACCAGGCCCACCCCCAGCGCGGTCACCAGGGCGAGCGCGGCGAGCACGAGGCGTCGCGCGCTCAAGGGGAGCTTCTTGAGCACGGGTGGTCCTTCGGTAGGCGGGAGGGGATGGGCGGATCCGCTCCCCTCGCATCATCAGCCATCGATGACGCCACCACAAGGTAAAGAGTCCTAATAGTTAAAGTAAGTCTCCAATTAAGTCGTCCGCGCAGGTGGCGCTAGGGTGTCGGGCATGGACGCTGCCGCGCGCATCCGGACTGACAACGTGATGACGCTCTGGTTCGTGGGGCTCGGCCTGGCCGTGACCGCGGGGTTCGTCGCCTACGCCTTCGGCCCCTGGACGTGGGCGCTGTGCGGCGGCGGCACGTGGTGCGGCCAGCCCGACATCCAGTTCCTTACCGCGTTCGTCCTGGCTGTGATCGGGGTGCCGCTGTTCGCCGCCGGCGTGGGGATCTCGCTCCTGGTGCGGGGGCTGCTCGTCCGCCGGCCCATGTCGCCGGTGGTGGCCGGCACCGTCGCCGCGCCGACCGGACCGTTGATGGTCGGTCTGGTGGCCGCCACCTACCCCACGCCCTGGTTCCCTTACGCCGCCGTCGTTGCCGTCGGCGCCGTGCTGGTCGCGGTGATGACGCGGGTCGCACGGAGTTAGACCGCCGGCTGCGGGCTTCGTACGGCGACCTCCTCGGCGGCGTCGGCGAAGCGCTCCGCCGCCCGGGCGGGGTCGATGCCGGCCGCCACCGCACGGGCTCGGTCGCGCAGCCCCAGCGCCGTGTCGACGGCCGCGGCGAGCCGGGCTGCGGTGAGCCGCTTCGCGGGCAGGATCACGCCGGTGCCGGCCTGCTGCACCCGCCGGGCGACCTCCGGCTGGTCGCGGCCCCAGGGGACGGCGACGACCGGTACACCCGCGGCGACGGCCTTCGTGACGATCCCCATGCCGGCCGGGCAGACCACCGCGGCGGCGCGACGGAGCACGGGGCTGCTCGACGCCGGTGACGCCGACGAGCCGGCCGGTCGTGAGGGGATCGAGGCCCGGGAACGCGGCGGCGAGCCAGGCCCGGTGCGCGGCCCGGCCGCCGTCGGCGTTGGCCTTCAGCGCCGGTGAGCTGTCCTCCTGGGCGAGGTTGCGCTCCAGCAGCAGCGCCCACCGGCTGTAGTGCCGCCGGAACGCGGCGGCGACCAGGTCCGGCAGCCGCGCCCGGTACGTGCTCTACCACCCGGGCTTCACCCGCAGCGGCGACCGCTCGGGCCTGCCGCCGGTGGTCCGGGGGCTGCTCGCGGTCGCGTCGCTGGCGGCCCGGCCGGTGGCCGCCTCGGTCGCGCCGATCCACGGGTTCGTGGACGAGCCGCCGGCGGACGCGCTGACCGCGGTCGACCGGGACCGGCGCCTCCCGCCGGACTTCCCGACCCTGGACGCCGCGGCAGCCGCCCGGCTGCTGGAGCTCACCGGGCGGCTGCTGTCGAGGGCTGAGGGTCAGGCGGCGTAGTCGACCAGGTCGCCGCTGTCGAGGACCGAGCGGAGCCGGGACAGGTCGATGCCCTTGTCCTGCATGCGTTTCACGACGTCGGCGGCGCTGCTGTCGCGCAGGGACCCGCTGTCGGTCTCCAGCAGGGTGCTGAGCTGTTGCAGCTTCGACTCGTCCGACAGGCCGGCGGCACCGCCGCGGGGTGCGCCGGGCGGCGGGCCGGGCGTGCCCTTCTGCGCCGCGATCCGCTCGGCGACGGCGTCGTCGTTCTCCTCGACGGACGCGGAGACCGAGGTGGCCGCGCTCGCCGGCTTGCCGGCCTTGATCGCGGCGATCAGGTCGTCGTGCGAGACGCCCTGCTCCTCCGCGACCTCGGTGAGGCTCTGTCCGCTGTCCAGCTTGGACTTCAGCTGGTCGCCCGACAGGCCGAGCGCCCTGGTCACCGCGCTCATCGGGTCCTGGCCGTCCTTCGGTGGCGGTGGGGGTCGCAGCGCCGTCCGCTGGCCGGCGAACGAGCCCGAGATGCCGCTGATGCCGCTGATCGAGGTCACATGTGCTCCATCCGTGGTGCCGTGCAGCCGGGCACCGCTCGGCCCGACGGGGTCAACTTCGACCACCTCCGTGTGGGGCGGAGCGTTTGCCAGGATTTTGCCAGGGATCACAGCGTTCCGGCAGGTATCGGCGTCCGTGAGAGGCGCCAAAACCATCGCTTCACGTAAATTCCGCCGGATCGGGGGCAACGTCGGCAAAACGATGCCTCACATACGACGGAGTCAATAAATCTTTCCCCTCGGACTGTGATCACTGGCGCCTGGACGGTAGATTGCGACCGCGGCGTGAGGATTCGATCACTCGTGGCGAAGATCGCTGTCCGCATCGTGTTTGTGCTGTTCAACGGCGTTTCCAGCGCGGGGCACCACCCCGTGGAGGGGCTCGCCGAAGCCTGCCGTGGGCGAGGACCCGCCCATCGAGTGATAGGAAACGGCCAATGAAGATCGGCGTGACCGGGGGTAATGGTTTCATCGGGCGGTACGTCTGCGAGGAGATCGAGGCGCGAGGACATGAGGCGTTGGTATTCGATCACCACGCGCACGCCCGGCGCCGTCCGGAGGCGCCCGAGCGCGAGGTGATGCTCGGCGACATCCGCGACGCGACCGCCATGGTCGAGCTCGCCGCCCACTGCGACGGCATCATCCACCTCGCCGCCGTGCTCGGCACCCAGGAGACGATCCTGAACCCGCGCCCGGCCGCCGAGACGAACCTCGTCGGCGGGCTGAACTTCCTCGAGGCCGTCACCCAGTACCAGCTGCCGGGCGTCTACATCGGGGTCGGCAACCACTGGATGAACAACAGCTACTCCATCTCCAAGACCGCCGTCGAGCGGTTCGTGTCGATGTTCAACGCCGACCGCGGCAGCCGGGTCAACGTGGTGCGCGCCGTCAACGCGTACGGGCCGCGCCAGCTCGCCGCCGCGCCGTTCGGACCCGGCAAGGTCCGCAAGATCACCCCCGCGGTCGTCTGCCGCGCCCTGTGCGGGATGCCGGTCGAGCTCTACGGCGGCGGCCACCAGGTCTCCGACATGGTGTGGGTCGGCGACGTCGCCAGGGCGCTCGTCTCCGCGTTCGAGGCCGCCGAGGCCGGCACCGTCCTGGACCACGTGGTGGAGTGCGGCCCCGTCTCGTCGACCACGATCCGCCACGTCGCCGAGATCGTCATCGACCAGTGCGAGCGCAAGGGCTACCCGCGGGTCGAGATCGTGGACCTGCCGATGCGCCCCGGTGAGCAGGCCGGCGCCGTCGTCAGCGCGAACGCCGAGACGCTGCGCGCCGTCGGCATCGACCCCGCCGGTCTCGTGTCGCTCGAGACGGGCCTGGAGCGGACCGTCGACTGGTTCATCGCCACCCAGGGCGAGCACTGGACGGCCCCCGAGCCGCTCGCGCTCGCCGCCCGCTGAACCCGCCGGTCCCATGCACCCGTTAGGCCTCACCGCCGTCGTGCCCTGCTACGACGAGGCGGACAGCGTCGCGCAGACCCACGCCGAGATCGTGGCCGCGCTCGGCGGCTACGACCTGGAGATCCTCTTCGTCGACGACGGCAGCGGCGACGGCACGCTCGCGGAGATCCAGCGGCTCGCCGCCGCCGACGACCGCGTCCAGTACCTGTCGTTCAGCCGCAACTTCGGCTTCGAGGCGGCGTTCTCGGCCGGGTACAAGTACGCGCGGAAACCGTGGCTCGTGCACCTCGACGCCGACCTGCAGTTCCCGCCGACCGAGGTGCACGTGCTGGTGGAGCGGGCCCTGGAAGGCTTCGACGCCGTGTTCGGGGTGCGGCGCACCCGGCACGACCCGTGGCACCGCAGGTGGGGTGCCGCCTGCTACCACTGGCTCGGCCGGCGGCTGCGCGTGCGCATCCCACCCGGCGCGACCACGTTCCGGGTGCTGCGCACCGAGCTCGCCCGGCGGGTCGTCGAACTCCGCCTCGGCACACCGTACTTCCTGGCCACGGTGCCGCTGCTCACGTCGAGGATCGCGACCGTGCCGGTCGAGCACCGGGAACGCACCCGCGGCACGTCGAAGTTCCGCCTCGGGCGGCTCATCGGGCACGCGCTGGAGCTGTACGTCGCCTTCTCCCGCCGCGCCGTGCACTGGGTCGCGATCGTGCTGCTGCTCGCCGCGCTCGTGACGGCCGGGCTGGCGGCCACCGCCTTCGCCGGCTGGGTCGGCATCGCGCCCGCGATCGGCGGCGCGCTGCTCGCCGAGTGCGTCGCGCTCGCCGGCGCCGCCGTCATGCTCCGCTACACGGTGCTCGTCGCCGACGCGCAGCCGCGCCCCGCCATGTTCTACATCCGCGAGGCGTCGATCCCGGTCGACGCCGCCGACGAGCTGTTCCCCGGCGCCAGAGCGGTGCCGCACATCCCCGTACAGCGTGGAGACGCCGCATGAAGAGCCTGCTGATCCTGGGCGCCGCCGACGGTGCGATGGCGACCTACCGCACCGCCCGGGCGCTGGGGTTCCGGACGATCGCCGTCGACCTGCGCGACACCGCGCCGGCCGTCGCGCTCGCCGACGAGCTGCTGCCCGTCAGCACCCGCGACGTCGCCGCCCTCAGCGGGATCCTGCGCCGGCGCACCGACGTCGCCGGGGTCCTCGCCCCCAGCAGCGACATCGCGCTGCCGACGCAGCTCGCGCTCGCCGAACGGTTCGGGCTGCCGTGCGGCCTCACCGAGCAGACCGTCGCGGCGTCGGTGGACAAGCGCCGCTTCCGCGCCGTCTGCGACGAGCTCGGCCTGCCCGGCTACCGCTGGGTCGACGGCGCCGACTGGCGCGGCGCGGGCCTGACGTTCCCGCTCGTGGTCAAGCCCGCCGACGCGCAGAGCAGCCGCGGCGTGACCCGCTGCCCGGACGAATCCACAGTGGACGCCGCGATCGCCGAGGCGGAGCGCTTCTCGTACGGCGCCGGGATCGTCATCGAGGAAGAGGTCCAGGGGCAGCACTGCGGCTGCGAGTGCGTCATCGACGGCGGGCGGGTCGTCTTCATGGCCCTCACCGAGCGCCGGCTCACCCCGCCGCCGCAGGCGACCACCACCGCGCACCTGCTGCCGGCCGGCGTCCCCGACGGCACCCACGACGCGATCGTCGCCGACGTCGACGCGATCTGCGCCCGGCTCGGCTACCGCCGCGGCCCGCTCAACCTCGACCTCGTCGTCGGTGCCGACGGCCGGCCCCGGCTCATCGAGATGGGCGCCCGCACCGGCGGCGATCCCCTCGGCGAGCTCGCCAAGCACTGCTACGGCGTCGACCCGATCGAGGCGTCGATCAGCGTCGCCGTCGGCGCGCCGCTGCCACCGGTCCCGCCCGCCAGGGTGCCGCACCCGGTGATGGTGCAGCTGCTGAACGCGGCGGACACCGGGACGCTCGCCGCGATCCACGGCGTCGAGGAGGCGCGCACCTGGCCGGAGGTGCTCAGGATCGCGCTGCTGGCCGAGCCCGGCCGCGCCGTCACCTCCACGATCGACCTCACCAGCAAGCTCGGCTACGCCCTGCTGACCGCCGACACCCCCGAACAGTTACGCGCCGCCGCCGACCGGCTGCTGTCGACGGTGCGCTTCGAGGTGCGGCCGTGAAGCGCTTCTTCGGCCTCGTCGCCGCCACACTGGTCTCCGGGGTGCTGCTGGTGGCGCTCGCCCCGGACGGCAAGCAGCTCGACTCGCTGTGGCTGTTCCTGGCGTACCTGCTGCCCTTCGTCCTCGCCACGGAGACCATCGCCGCACTGGAACCCGAGTGGCTGCGCCGGTGGCGGCTGCCCGAGGTCGTCGGGGTCCTCACGTTCACGGCCGTGTTCTGCGGCTTCGTCCCGCGCATGTTCGACCGGGTCATCGCGGACGACTTCGAGGGCTTCTACTCGCTGGTCCGGGTGCTCGCGCCGCTGCTGATCCTCGCGTTCGCGCTGCACCAGCGGCTGGGCGGCTCGGCGGCGGCGACCGTGCGCCGGATCTGCTACGCGAGCATCCTCGTCATGCTGTCGGGGCTGGAGGACCTGTCGTTCTGGCTGTGGCGCGGGCAGCCGGTGCCGCAGCGGTGGGACTGGGCCGACCACATGACGGTCCGGCTCGGCCACGTCGCGAGTCGTACGGAGGCGTACGTCTTCATCGCCGCCCACCTCGTCGCCGCCGTCGCGGTGCTGTGCTGGCCGTCCCCGCCGCGCCTGGTGGGCCCGCCCGCGGGTGCCGGGCCGGCCGGTCGTGCCGCCGCCCGCGGCGGTGGCTTCCTCGCCGACCGCTCATGACCCTGCTCGCACCGCAGGCCGAGCCGCGCACCGCCGCCCCCGGCGGCGGGATGATGCTGGCGCTGTTCGCCGGCCGCGGCGCGTTCCGGGCGACCAGCCAGCTCGCGCCGCTGGTGCTCGCCGTGCCGTGGGGCGCGGCCCGCTTCGCCGACTACGCCGGCGCCGTCGGCGTGTCGGCGTGGACGGTGTTCGTCGCCTCCAGCGGCGAGAAGGCCGCCCTCAAGCTGGTGCCCCGCACCCCCCGCCTCGGCGGGTACATCGCCCGGGTCGTGCTGCGGGTCGCCGCGGTGCCGGTCATGGTGGCGGCGGTCGCGTTCGCCGCCGCGTTCCTGTCCGGGCGCGACCAGCTGCGGGTGATCGCCGCCGCGCTGCTGTGGTCCGCCGCGCTCGGCCTGCTGCAGCTCGCCGTCGGCCTGCACCGGGTCCGCGGCCACCCCCGCACCGACGCGGTCACGTTCGCCGCGATGACCGGCGCGCTGCTGACCCTGTCCGCCGTCACGTTCCACTTCGCGTGGCCGCCGCTGTGGCAGCTCACCATGCTGGCGGCGGCTGCCCTCACCGCGTCCGCGGTCCTGCTGTGGCGCCTTCCGGCCGGCTGGTCGGTGGCGGGTCGCGGCGCCCGGGGTGTCGGGACCGCCGTGCGCCGCCGCCGGGTCGCCTGGCTGGTGCTGCGCACCTGCGTCCTGCTCGGCCTGCCCGAGCTGATCGCCAGCCTGAGCCTCGCCGTGTGCTACCTGATCCTGCGTATCGCCGGCCACGGCACCGAGAGCGGCCCCTTCTACGTCGCCGTGACCGCGTCGGGCTTCTGTTCGGCGGCGCTCACGTACCTGCTGCGCCTGCGCCAACCGGTGACGTCGCTGCGGTTGCGCGGTCCCGCCGGGCGGGCGGGACGGGCGAAGGCGCGGCGGATCCTGCGGTTCGCGGTGCTGCTCTGCCTGCCGGGCGTGCCGCTGGTCGCGTTCCTGGCGCCGGGCACGCTGCTGCTGACCCTGCTGACCTGCCTGGAGACGCCGCTCTTCGCGCTCGTCGCCTACGCCGGCTACCTGGTGGAGAACACCGACGGCCGCTCGCCCCGCCTCACCGCGGCCGCCGCGGCCGTGGGGCTGGTCGTCGTCACGGTTTCGGCGGCGGTACTGGTCCCGCACGCCGCCTCGTCCGGCGCGATGGCGGCGCTGCTGCTGTCGGCCGGAGCGAGCGCCCTGAGTCTCGACGCCGGCCTCAGTGGAAGGTGGCGTCGCACAGTTCCACACGGGGGATCATGATGGTGGATGTGACAGCTGTCAGGGAGGGTCTGACCGTCGGGCTGCACGACCCGGTCACCGACCCGGAGCCGGCCGACTGGGAGGCGCTGCGCGCCCGCGCCGGCCTGCGCGCCAACTGGGCCTGGCCGGTCATGCGGGCCGGGGTGCTCTCCGGCGCCGACCCGGTGCTGCTCGCGGTGCTGTCCGATGTGGAGGGTCCGGTGGGGCTGGTCGCCGCGTCGGTGGTGGCGCCGCGCCGTCGCGCCGCCGCACCCGGGTTTCCCCGGGTCGGGTATCTGCACGTGCAGGCGCCGCAGAGCAGTGCCGTGCCGGGATTCTGGTTCGCGTCGTCCGCGGTGCGGGAGCGGGCGTCGCTGGTGCGCGCGTTCCGCCGCGCGGCCCGGCGGACCCTCGGGCCGGGCGTCCGGGGGGCGCTGTGGCGGCAGCTCGGCGAGGGCGACGACGCGTGGCTGCCGTGGCCGCGGTACACCAGAGACACCGAACCGCTCGCTGTGCTGGACGCACCGGAGTCGGTCGACGCGTGGCTGGCCGGCCTGGGCCAGAAGCGCCGGGCGAGCGTGCGCCGCACCCAGCGGCTCGTCGCCGCCGACCCGGACCTTCAGGTGCGCACGGGCAGGGTGGGCGAGGTCGTCACCCCGGCGGAACTCGCCCACCTGACCCGGCTCAACTTCGCCAAGCACGCGGCCGGCAGCGTCGAGCTGCGCAGCGGCCCCCGCTCGGAGGTGTGGCAGGCGGCGGTGGCCGGCCGTGCCGACGTGTGTGTCGTGGCGTACCGCGACGCCGCCGGCCGGCTCCTCGGCGCCGCGACGATCCTGGACGACCCGGTCTGGCCGGTCTGGCTGTCGTGGGGCGCGCTGCCCGTGGAGGACGGCGGCCGGCGGCACCTGTACTTCGACCTGTTCCGCCGCTTGGTGGAGCGCGTCGTCGACCGTGGGGCGCGCGGCATGATCCTCGGCAAGGGCATGTCCGAGCTGAAGTCCGACCTCGGCGCCCACCTCGTCCCCCAGCACGGCGCCGTGACGGCCTGATCTCCACCTCGCCCGGCGCGGACCGGCTGGGTGGTGCGCGCCCGGTGAAGGTGGCGGGGGTTGCGCGTCACGCCGGGCTGAGTGCGTGGGTGGCCTGGTAGAGCAGGTCGGGGCCGTCCTCGCCGCGGTGGTCCAGGTGGGGGGCGCGATGCAGGCCGATGCGGTTGGCGACGCGCTGGGACGCCAGGTTGTCCGGGCGGACGCGGGCCACCAAGGGGAGGTCCGGGCGGTGCTGGGCGGCCCAGGCGACGGCGGCCGCCGCGGCCTCGGTGGCGTAGCCCTGGTGCCACGCGGTGGGTGCGAGGCGGTAGAACAGGTTCAGCGCCGGTTCGCCGTGCAGTGGCATGAACTTGAGGCCGCAGAAGCCGACCAGCGCCGGGGGTGCGGCGGCCGGAGCGGTCAGCACGGTCCAGTAGCCGAAACCGTGGCGGTCCCAGTGGGTCGTCCAGTGGTGCAGGCGTTCGAGCGCCTCGGAGCGGGTCCGCAGACGGTCGCCCGGGTTGTGCAGGCAGGCGAGCGGGTCGCGGTGGACGTCGAGGATGGCGTCGACGTCACCGACCGCGGGGCGGCGCAGCAGGAGGCGCCCCGTCAGGATGTCGCCGGCGGGGGTCACCGCTGGAACTCTGAGACGACGAAGCGGCCCTTGCCGCCGGCGGTGAGCTCCAGGGCGTCGGCGTGGCGGACGTCGAGGTCGAAGGGGCGGCCGGCGGTGGTGTGCAGCCAGGCGCGGGCCTCGCGGGCGAGATCGTCGAAGCCGCGGTCGGCGCGGCCGTCGGGGACGAGGAAGATGGTGATGTTGCCGGCGGAGTCCTGGCGGACCATGCACTCGGCGACGCCGGGGGTGCTGATGGCCATGCCGATGAAGGTGCCGGCGTAGATGCGCTCGCCGTCGGGGAGGACGACGTAGTCGTCGGCGCGGCCCTTGGTCAGGTGCAGGCGGGCGAATGTCCTACCGCACGCGCAGCGGCCGGTGTGGCGGGTGGCGCGGTCGCCGAGCCAGTACCGCAGCAGCGGCATCGCGCGCTCGCGCCAGCCGGTGACGACCACGTGGCCTTCGGTGCCGTCGGGGACGGGTTGGCCGTCGGGGTCGACGATCTCGACGTGGACGCGGTCCTCGGCGACGTGGAGCTGGCCTTCGGCGCAGTCGTACGCGATGTGCATGAGCTCGTAGGCGGAGTACTCGTTGAAGATCGGCACGCCGAAGCCCTCGGTGAGCTGGTGGCGGACCTCGGGGGTCAGCAGCTCCGACTCGGTGAAGACGGCGCGCAGCGTGCGGCGCAGCGTCGTGAGCTCGTCGGGGCGCATGCCGCGCAGCAGGTCGCGGAGCATCACCGGATATCCGATGACCGCGTGCGGGCGCTCGCGCAGCAGGTGCTCGACCCTGGTGCGGACGGGCAGCGCGCTGAGCACGACGGCGCGGCGGAAGATGCCGAGCTTCTGGTACCACGCGGTGTCGAGCGGGAACGGCTTGAAGTGCACCAGGCGCGACCAGGGCCGGTAGCGCCCGCCGGCGGCGGCGAAGCGGCGGATGTTGCAGGCGCGGTCGTGGGCGTAGTTGGCGGGGTCGTGCCACGCCTCGAGGATCTGCCCGCTGGTGCCGCTGGTGGTGTAGACGGTGACGGCGTCGCGGGTGTAGGCCGGGTCGCGGAACCGGTCCTCACCGAGCGCGAGCACGTCGGCCTTGCGGAGCATCGGCAGGCGCGCGAAGTCGGCGAAGTCGTGTGGGGTTCCGATGTCGTACCGGTCGCCGCCGTAGGCCGGGACGCGGGTGCGCGCGTGGTCGAGCGCGTCCCGCAGCCCGGCCAGGGTCAACCGGTCCAGCGTGCCCCGGTCATGGCGCTGCGCGCGCAGCACGGACCGAACGGAAAGAAGCCCATCGATCGTCGACATGCCCGGAAGTCTTCCAGACCGGGCCCTGGATCGATGTCACGAACTCGTCGCGGTGAGCCGGTCGGTGCGTTGTGCCGCGCCGGTCGCCCGGAACAGGTCCCGCAGCACTCCGATCTCGCCGCCGTGGTGCATCGTCTCGCGGTTGACGTGCGCGATCAGGGCCGCCATCGGGTCCGCGGAGAAATAGGCGCCCTTCGGTCCCAATGGCGTGCTCAGTGCGGCCTCGTCGAGTGCGGAAACGTGCCCGTGCCACTCGCGGTAACTGGCGTCCAGGAACGCGACGGCATCCTCCGCGGTGTGCGGCAGATCCGCTGGTACGTGCCGCGGGTCGAACATGTCAGCACCGTCGCCGGCACTTCCGTCGCCGAAGAACGTGCTGCTCCGGATCACGAAACAACCGACGGCGATGTGCATCATGCGCCATGCGATGGTCGTGACCGGCGCCGGGTCCGCGTCGCGGCTGCCGGGCTCGACGCGGTAATTCCCGTCGGCGTCCGGGCGGACCGACAGGCAGCCCGCCACCGGTTCCCAGAAATATTCCTCGTCGGTGAGGCCGTCCAGCCTGGGTCGCAGATGCGCGTCCCAGTAGAACGCCAACTGGCCCGTGAGCAGGTCGCCCCAATCGGGTGTGGAAGTGTTCGTCATGGGTAGAGTCTCGCCGATGCCGGGATCAGGCGCAGCGACCCACCCGGGTCGTAATTGGACCGACACGATCGGTGATCGTGCCTATTTGAAACCGAGCGGACTTCAAATCCGCAGAATGGGCGATACTATTTTCTGCGATGGCAGCCGTTCGGTCGCCGCCGTCACCTGTTTCCGTTGCCGAGGAGGCGCCGTCATGGCCAAGCGCGTCATTCAAGAACTGATCGACGACTTGGACGGCAAGCCGGCCGACGAGAGCGTGCAGTTCGGCCTCGACGGCGTGCAGTATGCGATCGACCTGTCGAAGAAGAACGCCGAGAAACTGCGCGCCGCGCTGAAGCCCTACATTTCCGCTGGCACGAAGGTCGGGCGTGGCGGGGCGCCCGCCGCCCGGTCCGGTTCGGGCCGCGGGCGGGGTGCCAGCCGGGGTGACCGCGACCAGAACCGGGCAATCCGCGAGTGGGCGCTTGGCGCCGGCTACCAGGTCTCCGACCGGGGCCGGATCAAGCAGGAGATCGTCGACCAGTACCACGCCGCCGCCGGTCGCTGAGGGCGCCGCCGCCGGCCGCCCGCCACGAGCCGTGCATGATCGAACAACGGATCCGGCCGTCATCGCGACCGGATCCGTCATTCGATCAGCGGCGTGGTCAGTGGGCGGCGGCCAGGGCCGGCTCCGTGGCGTCGTCCGCGGTCACCGGCAGGGAGCCGGGGCGGACGACCAGCAACAGCGTCACGGTCGCGGTGAGCATGCCGCCGGCGATCACCACCGCCATCGCCGTCGCGCCGGTGCCGAGCACGCCGACCAGCGGGGCCGCGACCGCGCCGACCCCGAACTGGACCGCCCCGAGCAGCGCCGCCGCCGTCCCCGCCGCCTCGCCGTGGCGGGACATGGCGAGCGCCGGGGCGTTGGGCAGGGCCAGGCCCGCCGCGGTGAGGACCGCCCACAGCGCCGCCAGCAGGGCGGGCAGCCCGCCGAGGCCGGTGGCGGCCAGCAGGACCATGACCGCGCCGGCGAGCGTGCCACCCGCCAGGGCCGACACGAGGATGCGCTGCGGCGAATACCGGCGCAGCAGCCGCACGTTGTACTGCGTGCCGCCGATCAGTCCGACGGCGCCGGCGCCGAAGGCCAGCCCGAACTGCGCTTCGCTCAGTCCGTACACCTGCTGCAGGACGAACGAGGAGCCGCCGACGTAGGCGAAGAGCGCCGCCATCGCGAAGCCCGCCACGAGCACCAGACCGATGAAGATCCGGTCGCGCAGCAGGGAGCCGTAGACGCGCAGGACGCCGGTGACGCGGCCGGAGCGGCGGCGGGCCGGCGGAAGGGTCTCGGGCAGGGCGAGCGCCGCCAGGGTGCTGAGCAGGACCCCGAACACGGCGAGCACCACGAAGACCCCGCGCCACTCGGTCCAGCGCAGCACGGCGCTGCCGAGGGTGGGCGCGAGGATGGGGGCGGCGCCCATGACCAGCATCAGCCGGGAGAACAGGCGGGCGAACGCGGCGCCGCTGAACAGGTCGCGCACGATCGCCATCGCGACGACCGACGACGCGGCGACGCCGAGGCCCTGCAGCACCCGCAGGCCGCCGAGGACGCCGACGTTGGGGGCGAACACGCAGGCGACCGACGCGAGCACGTGCAGGACGAGCCCGGCGAGCAGCGGCAGCCGGCGGCCGACCGCGTCGGACCAGGGGCCGATGGCGAGCTGGCCGAGCGCCAGGCCCGCGAGGGTGCCGGTGAGGGTGAGCTGCACCGCCGTCGAGGTGGTGTGCAGGTCGCCGGTGATGCTCGGCAGCGCCGGCAGGTACATGTCGATGGTCAGCGGGCCGATGGCGATGAGCGCGCCGAGGACGAGCACAAGACGGAGTTCATGAGCGGCAGCTCGGGCAGGGTTCACGGTCACATCTTGTGGTCAAGCGTTTGGACAGACGTTTCATTCCCCTGGTACGCGGTCGCCTGGAGGGCGTACAGCTGGGCGTAGAGGCCGCCGGCGGCGGTCAGCTCGTCGTGCGTGCCCTCCTCGACCAGGGTGCCGTGGTCGAGGACGAAGATCCGGTCGACCTCGCGGACGCTCGCCATGCGGTGCGTGATCAGCACCACGGTCCGCCCGGCGGCGAGCTCCCGCAGCCGGCCGTAGACGGCGTGCTCGGCGCGGGGGTCGAGGTTCGCGGTCGGCTCGTCGCAGATCAGCAGCGGCGCGTCGCGGAAGAACGCGCGGGCGATCGCGAGGCGCTGCCATTGGCCGCCGGACAGCTCCGCACCGTCGTTGAAGTGCCTGGACAGCAGCGTCTGGTACTGGCGGGGCAGCTCCACGATGAAGTCGTGGGCGTCGCCGCGGCCGGCGGCGGCCTCGATCTCGGCCTGGGTCGTGACCCGGTCGTGCCGGCCGGCCGTGATGTTCTCCGCCGCGGACAGCGGCCAGTTGGTCGGGTCCTGCATGACGACCGCGACGTGCTCCCGGACGCTGTCGGGGTCGCGCCCGGCGAGGTCGGCGCCGTCCCACGCGATGACGCCGCTGTCCGGCCGGTACAGCGCGGCGAGCAGCTTCGCGAGGGTGGACTTGCCGGACCCGTTCTCGCCGACGAGCGCGATCGTCTGCCCGCGGCGGATGGTCAGGCTCACGCCGGACACCGCGGGCCGCTGCGCGCCGGGGTAGGTGAAGGTGACGCCGTCCAGGGTCAGCGTCTCGAAGCCGGCCGGCGCGGGCGGCAGGTCGAGGGGCTCGGAGCGGGCGGTGGCCAGCGCGCGGAAGGACTCGTAGTCGCCGAAGTAGAGGCCCTGCTCGTAGAGGTGGTTCACCGCGAACGCGACCTGGGTGAGCGCGTTGATGCCGGTGCTGATCGCGTACGCCGCGGCGCCGCCGACGGCGATGTCCATCCGGCCGGTCAGCAGCAGCCCGAGGAGGGCGGCGTACGCGGCGCCGGTCGCGAGCGCGCCGAGCGCGTGACCGACGAGGTTGGTGCGGACCTGCGCGGACGACACCTTGATCTGCTCGCGGGTCACCGCGTCGAGGAGGCGCCGGACCTCGGCCAGCAGGTACCGCTGCAGGGTGAACGCGCGCAGCTCGCCGGCCTGGTCCCGCTCGGCGAGCAGCTCCGACAGCATCCACTTGCGCCGCCACACGGCGATGAGGCGCAGCTGCTGGCGGTACCCGAGGCGGGCGGAGCGCACGGCGGCCCAGAAGTTCGGCACGACGGCGAGCACCAGCAGCGGCAGCAGGATCGGGTGGAGCACGGCCAGGACCCCGGCGGCCGCGGCGAGCGACACGACGTTGGTGCCGAGCTCGATGGCGTGGTCGACGACCCGTTGCGCGGCGTCGATGCCGCGGTCGCGGGCCCGCTGCATCCGGTCGCGCCAGTCGGCGTCGTCGAACGTCGCCAGGTCGACCCGGGTGGTCAGCTCCAGCAGCCGCAGCTCGGCCGCCTCGTACACCTGCGGCGACAGCCTGCCCTGCGCCGCGGTCGCCGCCGAGGCCAGGAGCGTGCGGGCGGCGCCGGCGGCGACCATGACCAGCAGCGACGGCACGGCGGCGCGGATCCGGTCGGGGGTGGGGCCCTCGCGCAGCAGCCCGTCGAGGACGCCGACGACGTTGACGAGGCCGACGCCGGAGGCGACCCCGGCGGCGAGGTTGCCCACCACGACGACGGCGGTGGTGCGCCGGTCGGTCCGCCACGCCAGGCGCCACGCCTGCAGCAGCAGCCCCGGCAGCCGGCGCACCATCCGGCCGAACGACGCCGACGCCGCCTCGGCGGTGGCCGTCAACCAGTAGGGGACCGCGAGATCGTCCGCCGGGTCGGCACTTTCGATCGCCATCCATCTATGGTGCCTCGCGCAGGTAAACGCTCAGGTCGGCCGGACGGCCGCCGATCGGGCGGAGGTGAACCTTGCCGCGGTGCTGATCGTGCGTGACTCGGCCGCCATGCTGGACCGGTGCCTGACGTCGCTGCGTGGGGTCGTCGACCTCATCCACGTGCACGACACCGGCTCGAAGGACGACACCCCGGCCATCGCGGCCGCGCTCGACGCCGTCGTCAGCCACGGCACCTGGACCGGCGACTTCGCCGCCGCCCGCAACACCGCGCTCGCCGAGGCGGCCGCCGCCCGCGGCGCACCGTGGACGCCGGCGGACTGGGTGCTCAGCATCGACGCCGACGACCGGGCCGTCACCGTGCCCGGCAAGCTCCGCGAGGTCCTGGCCGCGACGACCGCCGACGCGCTGCTGGTCGACATCGACAACGCCCACGACGAGCTGCCCTACACGTTCCGCACGGCCCGGCTCTTCCGTCCGGCGCAGCTGCGGTGGCAGGGGCGGGTGCACGAGCACCTGGTCCGCATCGCCGGCGGCGCCGCGCCGGACGTGTTCGTCGACCGCGGACACGGCACCGGCGTCGGCACCGGGCACCTGCAGGCGACGGGGACCGTGCAGGGGATCGGGATCGCGGAGTGGCCGTCGGCGCCGCGCGACGCGATCCGCCTGGAGCATCAGGGGTACGCGGACCCGGACGAACGGCGCAGCAAGGCCGAACGCAACGTCGAGCTGGCCCAGGCGATGCTGGACGGGATCGCCGACGGCTCCGCGGACGGCGCCCGGGACCCGGTGCGGGTCGCGGACATCCTGCTGGACCTGGGGCGCAGCCTCGTCGGGGCGGGCCGCACCCAGGACGCCGTCGACGCGTTCGAGACGCTGCGGGAGCTGGCGCCCGGCACCCGGCAGTGGGTCCTCGGCACCGACGCGCTGGCCCGGCTGCTGCTCGGCGCCGGGATGGACGAGGCGGTGCTGGTGCTGACCGCGCAGCTGCGCGGCGCCGGCGTCGCCCGCGACTACTGCGACTGGCTCGACGCGCAGGCCCTCGCCCAGCTCGGCGACGTGGCCGAGGCGTGGCGGCTGCTGCAGCCGGTGCAGCGGGTCGTCGACCCCGCCGGCCGGGTGTACCCGCCGGAGCACCTCGCCGAGCTCAAGCGCCTGGTGGACCGGCTGCATGCCATGTCCTGACGCCGGCGCGTCGATCGTGGCGGGCTGGGTATGGGTAAGGGCATGCGAATCGGCTACTTCCTGTCCTGCGAGGAGTACACCCCGGCGCAGCTGGTCGAGCAGGCGAAGCTCGCCCAGGACGCCGGCTTCACCGGGCTGTGGATCTCCGACCACTACCATCCGTGGAACGACGCGCAGGGGCAGAGCCCGTTCGTCTGGTCGGTGATCGGCGCCCTGAGCCAGGTCGTCACGATCCCGGTCACGACGGCGGTCACCTGCCCGATCATGCGCATCCACCCGGCGGTCGTCGCGCAGGCCGCGGGGACGAGCGCGGTCCTGCACGAGGGCCGGTTCGTCCTCGGCGTCGGCACCGGCGAGGCGCTCAACGAGCACATCCACGGCGACGCGTGGCCGGGCGCGGCCGAGCGGCTGGAGATGCTCGAGGAGGCCATCGCGGTGATGCGGGAGCTGTGGGAGGGCGGGTTCGTCAACCACCGCGGCACCCACTACACCGTCGAGCAGGCCCAGGTGTACACGCGCCCGGAGATCCCGCCGAAGGTGTACATGTCGGCGTTCGGGCCGAAGGCCCTGGAGCTCGCCGGCCGGATCGCGGACGGGTTCATGTCCGTGGCGCCCGTCGCGGAGCACGTCGAGGCGTTCCGCAAGGGCGGCGGCGGGGACAAGCCGGTGCAGGGCGGCTTCAAGGCCTGCTACGCGCCGAGCGAGGACGCCGCGGTGCGGATCGCGCACGAGCTGTGGGCCAATGCGAGCGTCCCCGGCGAGCTGTCGCAGGTGCTGCCGTCGCCGAAGCACTTCGAGCAGGCGTCGCAGCTGGTCACGCCGGACATGACCCGCGAGGCGATCGCCTGCGGGCCGGACCCGGCGAAGCAGGCGGCGCAGCTCAAGCAGTACGAGGACGCCGGCTTCGACGAGGTGTACGTGGCGAACATCGGACCCAACTACGCCGAGCTCATCGACCTGTACAAGCGCGAATTCCTGTGATTGGGGGACCGTCATGCCGCAGCAGGCGTGGAGCGCCAAGCGGGAACGGCAGTACGGACACGTCAAGCGCCAGCAGCTGGCCCAGGGCCGCTCCGAGGAGGTCGCCGAGGAGATCGCGGCCCGGGTGGTGAACAAGGAACGGGCCCGCGCCGGCGAGTCGCGCACGGCGAGCCGCACGTCGACGCAGGACATGTCGTCGGCACAGCGCGGGGCGCTGCGGGCCCGGACCACCGGCCCCGCCGGCCGCACCCGGGACCAGCTCTACGAGGAGGCCAGGCGCAAGAACGTCAAGGGCCGCTCCCGGATGACGAAGGCGGAGCTGGAGAAGGCGCTACGGTGACGGGGTGCTGTCGGAGTACGTGCGCCGCCCCGCCGGGCCGCGGGTGCGACCGTTCGCGACCTGGTACAGCGGCTATCGCGAGACCGGGGTCGCGCCCGCCATGCACCGGGGGCTGCCGTCACCGACCCTGACGCTCATCGTCACCCTTGACGACCCGTTGCAGGTCGCGGCGCACCCCTCGGCGCAGACGCCGCCGGGGGTGTACGACACGCTGCTCGGCGGGCTGCACACGACACCGGCGACGATCGTGCACGACGGCCGGCAGTCCGGCATCCAGATCGGCCTGTCGCCGCTCGGCACCCGCGCCCTGCTCGGCCTGCCCGCCGGTGAGCTCGCGTCCCTGGACGTCGCCGCCACGGACGTCTTCGGCCCGTTCATCGACCTGCTGCGCGACCGGGTGCGTGCGGTGGACACCTGGGCCGAGCGGTTCCGGATCGTCGACGAGATGCTGGCGACGCGACTCACCGACCCGGTGCTGCCCGCGCCGGAGGTCGTGCACGCGTGGCGGCTGCTGCGCGGCGGCACCGTCACCGCCGCGGCGGTGGCCCGGGAGGTCGGGTGGAGCGGGCGGTACCTCAGCAGGCGGTTCAACGAAGAGATCGGCCTGGCACCGAAGGCGGCGGCCAGGGTCGCCCGCTTCGACGCCGCCCGCCGCCGCATGCAGGAGGGCGCGGACTCCCTCGCCGCGGTCGCGGCCGGCTGCGGCTACTACGACCAGGCGCACCTGACCCGGGAGTTCAGCGCCCTGGCCGGGCTGCCGCCGGCGCGGTGGCTCGCCGAGGAGCGGCTGCCGCCGTTCCGAAACGTCCAAGACCCGGACGTGCCCTGGTCGGCAGACTGGGCCGCATGACAACGACACCAGCACCGCAGGTGTGGCCGACCCTGCGCGCCACCGACGCCCGCGCCCTCATCCGGTTCCTCGTCGACGCCTTCGGCTTCCGGGAGGTCGTGGTGCACGGCGACGGCGACCGGGTCGACCACGCCCAGCTCGCCTGGCCGCCGGGCGGCGGCATCATGCTCGGCAGCGTCCGCGACGCCGACGGCGACAGGTGGCCGCTGCGGCCCGGCACGTTCGGCGCCTACGTGGTCACCGACGACCCCGACGCCCTCTACAAGCGCGCGGTCGACGCCGGCGCCGAGGTCGTCATGGAGCTCACCGACACCGACTACGGCTCCCGCGACTTCATCGTCCGCGACCCTGAGGGCAACCGCTGGTCGTTCGGCACCTACCGCGGCGAGCCCAGCTGAGCCGCTGTTTCGATCGCGTTTTCGTCGCTGCCGTGGTGCTTCAGGCGCTGCGGCGGCGGTCCGCGTTCATCGGCCACGGGGTGGTGCTCGCCTGGGCGGCGGCGTCCGCGTCGGTGACCAGGCCGCGCGGGTCGGCGGCGAGAGCGCTTTCCAGCGTCCGGTACGTCTGGATCGTGGACAGCGTCCCGCCTTCACGCAGCGTGTGGACGACCGCCGGCGCCGGCATCGCCAGGACCAGCGATCCGCCCTGCTCAAGGGCGATGCCCGCGGTGACGCGCAGCATCATCACGCCGGTGCAGTCGATGGCGGTGACCTGCGCCAGGTCGATCACGATCCTGGGCTCGGGGCGCAGCAACAGCTGGGAGAGTGCGGTCTCCAGCTGCATTGCGCTGGCCGCGACCAGCGCGCCGTGACACGTCAGCACCGTCGCGGCAGCGAGTCGGTCCACCGCGAAGGTGAGAGCTGCCATGCTGCCGACGATACGGTCCGCCGTGACGGTCCGTGAACCTCTGTCCAGGTGGAGGGACCACCCGACTGGCCGGTGACTGGACAGCCGGACGTCGCTTCGGGTGATCCGAGCAGCGGCCGGTCATTGGTCGGGCGGGTGTTCATGGACGAACCAGCGTGGGTACGCAACCAGTAGCCCCCGCGAACCGTCACGCCCGGATGAAAGGTGCTTCTGCGGTGAAACTGGACACTCGGCCGGCGGTCGTGGACTGCGCGCTGTACGTCGGCGGCGTCCGGCAGCCTGACGAGCTGCCGCTCGCCGAACTGTACGAGCGGGCCTGCGACCAACCGGACGCGTTCGTCTGGATCGGTCTGCACGAACCGGATCCGGACCAGTTCGCCGAGGCTGAGAAGGTGTTCGGGCTGCACCCCCTGGCCGTCGAGGACGCGCTGAACCCGATGCCGCAGCGGCCGAAGGTCGAGCGGTACGAAGACGTGACGTTCTTCGTCGCGCGGACCGCCCGCTACGTGCCGCACGAGGAGCTGACCGAGACCAGCGAGGTGATCGACACCGGGTCCGTCAGGGTGTTCCTCGGCCGCCAGTTCGTGGTCACGGTGCGTCACGGCGAGGCCGGTGAGCTGCGCGCCGCCAGGCACGACCTGGAGGCCAACCCGGCGCAGCTGGCCGCCGGTCCGTGGGCGGTGCTGCACGCGATCCTCGACCGGATCGTCGACGCCTACCTGGCCATCGTCACCGCCATCGACACCGACGTGCAGGCCCTGGAGATGGCCGTGTTCCGCCGAGACAGCGGCATCAGCATCGAACGCGTCTACCAGCTGAAGCGGGAGCTGATGGAGTTCCGCACGGCGGCGGTCCCGCTGCAGCGGCCGCTGGTGACGCTGCTGGACAAGCAGACGTTCGCCCTGGCCAAGGAGATCCGCCGGTACTTCCGCGACGTCAACGACCACCAGACCCGGGTCGTGGAGCAGATCGTCAACTACGACGACATCCTCAACTCGATCCTGCAGGCCCGCCTGGCACAGGTCACCATCGACCAGAACGACGACATGCGCAAGATCGCGTCGTGGGCGGCGCTCGCCGCGCTGCAGACCGCGATCGCCGGCATCTACGGGATGAACTTCGTCTTCATGCCGGAGCTGCACTGGCGCTACGGCTACTTCTTCGCCCTGGCGCTGATGTTCGGCAGCGGCCTGCTGCTCTACCGGGCGTTGCGCCGCAACGGCTGGCTGTGACGCCGTCTGGCTGCGGCTTCGGCTGGCTGTAGCTTCGGCTGGCCGTGGCTTCGGCTGGCCGTGGCTTCGTCCGGCTGTGGCTTCGTCTGGCTGCGGCTTCGGCTTGCTTACGCGGCCAGGCCGAGGGAGCGCATGTGACGGGTCTCGCGGGCGGCCCGGGTCAGCGCCTGCACGGTCCGCGGACCGGCGACGCCGTCGATGGTGAGCCCGGCCCTGGCCTGGAACCGGCAGAGCGTGAGCGGCACGTCGGACACGGGGGAGCGCGGGTGCAGCAGGCCGATCTCGGCGAGGAGGTCACGGACCTCGCGCGGGTCGGCGGGCGGCGCGGCGGCCTCGGGGGCGCTGACGGCACCGGCGAGCGCGGCGCCGACGGCCTGCAGGGTACGGCGGACTGTCATGCCCTCAAGTGTGGTCGGCCCGGCCGTCCGCCGCGTCAGGGCTTTCGGTCACTCCGACCCTGAGTTTGCCCTGAGGCGCCCCTCCGCTTCAGGTCCTACTCCGGCGGTTCTACGCGCCTGGGATCAGCACGCCGAATCCGGTGCGGGCGAGGCGCAGCAGGACCTGCCCCGGCGCGGTGAGCGTGGCCAGCTTCGCCGCCGAGGCGTCCTCGAGTTGGCGGATGCGGGTGTCGTACGACTCCCGCCCCTGCCTCCTGGCGGCATCGAGCACGGCCGTGTTGCGCCACACCTTGGCCCGCGCCTCGGTGAGCAGCCGGCGGGTCGCGGCCCGGTTCGCCGGCGCCAGGACCCGGTCCAGCAGGCTCGGCCTGGCGGCGGCGCGACCCTCCACCTCCTCGGCCCCGACCCGCGCGAGCAGCACCGTGTCGACGTGCGTATGGTCGCGTTCCCGGGCGGCCCGCGTTGTCGGATCGTCGAACTCGGCCGGCTCGATCACCGCGATCAGCGACTGCGGCAGGTCGAAGTTGATGTGCGCGTTCATGCCGAGCAGCACGTGCCGCAGCGCCGGCAGCCCCGGCCGCTCCCGCGCCGTGTCGAACGCGATCCGCCACGGCCGCGACACCTCCTCGCCGGCGAGGTCCGCGTCGAGCGCGTCCAGGTACAGCTCCGCGAACGCGACATCCCACCGGTTCAGCCACGCCGCGTCCAGGAACCCGCCCCGCTCGATCTCCGCCGCGACCGCGTAGGTGGTCCGCAGGTAGGTCCCGTGGAAGTGCCGCCGCGCGTCGGCGGGTGCGAGCCGGGCGAGCCCGTCCTCCATCCGCCGGATGACTCCCGCGACCGCGTCGTCCATGCTCACCTCGCCCGGAGCTGTTCGTATCCTTCAGCGGTCCCGATCGCCTGCCGGGCGGCCGGGTCGCTGACGTAATGGTTGACCGCACCGGCCAGGAACTCGGGCCGGACCCAGGTGTCGCCGGGCGTGTGCGTCGGCTGGCCGTACCGTGCCGCCTCGGCCGTCTCCCAGGGCAGCTCACGGACCCTGAAGAGGGAGGTGACCCGCAGCCCTTCGGGCCGCAGCTCGATCCGCCCGGAGCGGCGGGCGAGCCGGGCGACCCGCACCAGGAACAGGACCGCCATGAGCGGAATGCCGACCCGCGGGACCACGAGGTCGATGTAGTTACCGGGCTCCTGCCACCCGTACGTGCAAACCAGGCCGGTCGCGTGGGAGAGCGCGGTCGTGGCGTTCACCGCCTGCACCTTCGTGGCCACCGGTGTCACGAAGGCGCCGCCGTCGATCTCGAACGCGGCCGGGCGCCGCTGCGGCTGCAGCCGCCACCCGATGACCTGCATGGCGGTGAAGAACACGGTCGGCGGCAGGAAGAAGACGCCGATGCCGAGCACCATGTCGTGGAGGAGGGTCTCGTGCCAGCGCACGGCCGCCGCGATCCAGGCCGCCGCCAGCGCGGCTGCCACCCAGACGGCGACCATGGCACCCCGAATGGACCGCGGAGCGACGGGTGCGCTCGGTGAGGTCACGACCGCAGTGTGCGGCAACCGCGCCGGCATCGACAAGCGTTCGTCAGCCGCACAGGACGCGGCGCAGGTGGTCGTACCCCTCGGCGGTGCCGATGGTCTCCCGCGCGTCGGGGACGGTCAGGTAGTGCTCGATCGCGGCGATCAGGAACTCGCGGCGGACCCACGCATCGTCCGCCAACTGGGTGTGAGGCCGCTCCGCCAGCTGCTCCCAGGACGCGTCGCGGACGCCGAAGAGGGACCTGACGCGCAGGCCCGCGGGGCGCAGCTCGATCCGCCCGGACTGCCGGGCCAGCGCGGCGACCTGCATCAGGAAGCCGGCCACCAGGCATGCGAGGAAGACACGGTGGATCAGCTCCGGGGTGGGCGACCGCCAGCCGTCGGGGCTCGGCCACAGGGACCACGTGGCCGACCCGGCCGCCACGGTGAGCGTCAACGCCGCGCTCGCCGCCGCCACCTGGGTGGCCGCCGGTGCGACGAAGGCGCCCCCGGTGACCTCGAATGCGGCCGGACGCTGCCGCACCTTCAGGACCCATACGACGATCAGCGCGCCGATGATGAGCGCCAGTGTCGGCAGGAGGAAGGCGGCGAAGCCGGCCACGCCGTGGTCGTGCCAGGCGTTGTGCCAGCGCCGGGCGGCGGCGTACCACACCAGTACCGACGCCGACAGCACCACAAGGGCGACCGCCGGGGACCGGAGAGGGCGCGGGGTGACGGACGCCGTCGGTGAGGTCACGGTCGCAGTGTGCGGCAGCCGCGCAAGCATCGACAAGCGTTTGTCAGGCGCGCAGGACGCGGCGCAGGTGCTCGTACCCGTCGGCGGTGCCGATGCTGACCCGGGCGGCGGGGACGGCCAGGTAGTAGTTGATCGCGTCGGTCAGGAACTCGCGCCGGACCCAGGCGTCGGACGCGGGCAGGAAGGCCTTCACCGCGCCGCGGCGGGCGAGGCCGGTGGCGCGCACCAGGTCCGGCCGGCCGATGCGCAGCCTCGGGTCCGTGAGCCCGGTCCGTGGCGGGCCCGCCGACACCGCGTCCCACGGGATTTCGCGGCTGCCGTACGCGTACGTGATGAGCAGCCCTTCGGGGCGCAGCAGCATCCGGCCGGTGCTGCGGGCGCGAATGAGGAGCCGCAGCACGAAGGTCGTTGCCGTGAGCGCCAGGCAGATGTACCAGCTGGTGACGAACTCGCCGAGCCAGTCCTCCGACCGGTCGAACAGCAGCATCCCGGCGCTGGCGGTGACGCCGGCGAGCACGGACGTCGCGAACGCCGCCGACAGCTGGTCGGCCGGCGGGACGACGAAGGCCCCGTCGCGGACCTCGAAGGCCACCGGGCGGCGGCGCGCGAGACTCCACGTGAGGTAGCCGAGCGTGAAGGTGGTGAAGAGCACCGGCGGCAGCATCAATGCCTGGGCCCGCAGCGAGGTGCTCCAGCCGTCGCTCCAGATGAGGGCGGCGGTGACCCAGGCCAGCACCAGCGCAACCGCCACGGCGAGCGGGACGGTGCCCGCGCGCCGGGGCCGGGCGACGGCGGGTGCGGTCAGGGAGGTCACGGTCGCAGTGTGCGGCACCTCGGCGGCGTCGACAAGCATTCCCTAGTCAACTGGTAGGTGTTGTGGGTATAGTGCCGGACGCGAGTGCAGCGCAAGCCCGTCAATGAGGAGTGTCATCGATGCGTCGGCTCTCGGTCGTTCTGGCCGGTGTCATGGTCCTGCTCGGCACCACCCTGGCGGGGTGCGCCGCGGACAAGGAGCCGGCCGCCGCGCAGCCGGGTGCGGCGGAGGAGCCGCTGCGCGTCGGGTACCAGCGCTTCGGCGGGCTCAGCCTGGTGAAGGCGCGCAAGGCGGAGGCCGCCGGGACGACCTGGTCGCTGTTCGAGAGCGGGCCGGCGCTCACCGAGGGCATCAAGGCCGGCGCGATCGACATCGGCCAGGTCGGTGAGGCGCCACCGATCTTCGCGGCCGCCGGCAAGATCGACTTCAGGATCATCGGTACCTCGAAGCCGGTGCCGAAGGGCGAAGCCGTCCTGGTCAAGGCGGCCAAGGGGTACACCTCCTTCAAGGACCTCAAGGGCAAGAAGGTCGCGCTGAACAAGGGGTCCAACGTCAACTGGCTGCTCGTGCGCCTCCTCGAGGCGAACGGCATGACCATCAAGGACATCGACGTGCATAACCTCAAGCCCGCCGACGCCCGGCCCGCGTTCGACAACGACCAGGTCGACGCGTGGATCATCTGGGACCCGTACTTCTCCCTCGCCGAAACGCCGGGCGTGAAGGTGCTCGCCGACGCGACCGGCCTGGCCAACAACCGCGAGTACATCCTCGTCTCGCCGCAGGCACTGAAGTCGAAGCCCGGGAAGATCCGCGAGTTCCTCAAGACCTACCGCGAGGTCACCGACTGGGGCATCGGCAACCCCGACGAGCGGGTCAAGATCCTCGCACCCGAGCTGAACATCCCCGAGGACGTCGCCCGCCGCGCCCTGGACCGCAGCGCCCAGCCGCTCGCCGCGATCGACGCGGCCATCGGCACCGAGCTGCAGGAGATCGCCGACGGGTTCACCGAGCTGCAGCTCATCCCCGGCAAGGTCGACATCAAGGGCCGCATCGACGAGCAGTTCTCGGACATCCTGCAATGACGACGCTCCTGACCCGCCCGCCGTCGCTGCGGGTCCCGCCGAGGCGGCGCCCTGCGGCCCGGCGCTGGCTGCGGGCGGTGACGCCGCTGGCCCTGCTCGCCGGATGGGAGGGTGGGGTCCGCGGCGGGCTGCTGGACCCGGACAAGCTGCCCGCCCCGAGCGCGGTGCTGGAGACCGGCTGGCGGCTCGCGCTCGAAGGCACCCTCGGCGAGTACCTGCTCGACTCCGTCCAGCGGGCCGTCCTCGGGCTGCTCATCGGCGGCCTGCTCGGTCTGGCGCTGGGCACGCTCGCCGGGCTCGTCCGGCTCGGCGACGACCTCGTCGACCCGACCGTGCAGATGGCCCGCATGCTGCCGCACCTGGGTCTGGTGCCGCTGCTCATCATCTGGGTCGGCATCGGCGAGTCCCTGAAGGTGACGCTCGTGGCGCTCGGCGCGTTCTTCCCCATCTACCTCAACACGTACTCCGGCATCCGCAACATCGACGAACGCCTCGTGGAAGCCGCTCGCACCTGCGGGCTCTCGAGCCTCGAGCGCATCTGGCACGTCGTGGTGCCCGGCGCGCTGCCGTCGCTGTTCCTCGGGGTGCGGCTCGCCTTCGCCGCCGGCTGGCTCAGCCTCGTCGTCGGCGAGCAGGTCAACGGCCAGGGCGGGCTCGGGTTCATGATGATGGAGGCCCGCGAGTTCAGCCAGACCGACGTCGTCGTGCTGGGCCTCGTCGCGTACGCGCTGCTCGGCCTGGTCTCCGACCTGCTGCTGCGACTGGGTGAGAGGAGGTTGCTGGCATGGCGGCACGGACTGCGGGCCCGGTGACCGCGACCGGGGTCCGGCGGGCCTTCGGCGACACCGTCGTCCTCGACGGGGTCGACATCAGCATCGCCGCCGGCGAGGTCGTCGCGCTGCTGGGCGGCAGCGGCTCCGGCAAGAGCACGCTGCTGCGCATCCTCGCGGGCCTGGACGGCGAGGCGACCGGCGACGTGTCCACCACCGGCGCCACCGCCGTCGTGTTCCAGGAGCACCGGTTGCTGCCGTGGAAGCGGGTCGCGGCCAACGTCGCCCTCGGCGTGCGCGGCCCCGCCCTCAGGGAGCGGGTCGACGCCGCCCTTGAGGAGGTCGGCCTCGCCGATCGTCGCGACGCCTGGCCCGCGGAGCTGTCCGGCGGGCAGGCGCAGCGGGTGGCGTTCGCCCGGGCGCTTGTACGGGAACCCGACCTCCTCCTGCTCGACGAGCCGTTCGGTGCGCTCGACGCCCTCACTCGCCTGCGGATGCAGACCCTCTTCGGCCGCCTGCGGGCGACGCACGGCTTCGCCGCGCTGTTCGTGACGCACGACGTGGACGAGGCGCTGCTGCTCGCCGACCGGGTCCTGGTCCTGGACGGCGGCCGGATCGCCGAGGACCGGCCGGTGCCGCTGCCCCGCCCGCGGGCTGTGGACATGCCGGGGTTCGGCGCTTCCCGTCGGTCGCTGCTCGATCTGCTCAACGTGCCGGTTGGTTGAGCTTCTCCACGCGGTAGGTCAGGTGGGTGGCCTCGGCGGTGTGGTGCTGCTCCAGCGGGAAGAGCGTCACCGGGCACGTTTCGGCGATCTGTGCGAACAGCGGCGTGCCGCTGCCGAGCAGCACCGGGGCGACGTGGACGGCGAGCCGGTCGACCAGGCCGGCTCGCAGCGCCTGCTGGATGATGCTCGCCCCGCCCATGATGTGCACCATCCGCTCCTGGGCGACGGTGGCCGCCGCGCGGATCGCCGCCTCGACCCCCTCGACGAAGGTGAACGCCGTCTCGCCCCGGGTCACCGGCTCCTGCGGGCGGTGGGTGACGACGAAGACCGGCATGCCGTAGAGGCCGTTCTCGCTCGCCCAGCCGTTGGTCGCGTCGTACACCTGCCGGCTCGTCACCACCGCGCCTGTCGCGCCGAACGTCTCCTTGAGCAGGCGCCTGCCGTCGTCGGTCCAGACCCACGCGTGCAGCGCGTCGCCGCCCGCGCCGAGCCCCGGGTGCCGGTCCAGGTCCGGCCCGGTGACGTAACCGTCCACCGACATCGAGATGTTCGCCTCGACCACAGCCATGTTCCGCCGTCCTTCCAGTTTCGTGTTCTGCTGATGTACCGGTTTCTTCTGGTGTACCGATTTCTTCTGGTGTACCGATTTCTTCTGGTGTACCGATGAGTCGCGGGTGCCGCCGTCGTCAGTATTGGAGTGTCCCTGCATCCGGAAGGACGAACCCTCGTGAACAAGATCATCTTCATGATGTCGATGTCACTGGACGGCTACTTCGAGACGACCGAGCACGGTCTTGCCTGGTCGGACATCTCCGACGAGCTGCACACCCACTTCAACGAGGAGATCGGCGCAGCCGGCGGCATGCTCAACGGCCGGCGGACGTACTCGCTGATGGCCGGCTTCTGGCCGACCGCCGACGAGGACCCCAACGCGCCGAAGTTCGTCGCCGACTACGCCCGCATCTGGCGCGACCTGCCGAAGGTCGTCTACTCCCGCACCCTGCAGTCCGCGTCGTGGAACACCACGATCGTCCGCGAGGTCGTGCCCGCCGAGGTCGAGGCGCTCAGGTCGGCCGCGTCCGGCGACCTCTTCGTCGGCGGACCTGACCTGCTGACCACGTTCCAGCGGCACGGTCTCGTCGACGAGTACCGCATCTACGTGCACCCGGCCGTGATCGGCGCCGGCAACCCGCTGTTCCACCCCGGCACCTCGCTGCGCCTGCACCTGACCGAGTCCCGCCCCTTCACCAACGGCGTCGTCCTGCTGCGGTACGCGTCGTAGCCCCTTGTTCGGTCTGTGGGGTAGCTCCGTGTTCGCTCTTTCTTGAGCGGCTTCAGTCGTGCCCGGCTTCAGTCGTGCTGCCCGGTGGCGCTTGCATGGCGCTTTGCATGGCGCTTTGCGCGGCGCTTTGCGTGGCGCCGCCGGGTGGCGTCAGCAGCTCGAGCGCGGCGTGGTCGGGGCTGCCCGGGTCGGCCCGGAACATGACGAACCGCTGCCCGTCCACGGCCGTCAGGATCTCCGACGTCAGCTCCAGGCGCCCCGCCAGTACATGCTGAAACGCCCGCCGCGAGCCGCTCTTCACCCGCACGTCATAGGTCGCCCACAGGTCCGCGAACTCGTCGCTGCGGTGCCGCAGCTCGGCGATCAGCGCGGCATGCTCCGGCCCGTCGGCGACCGTGCGCAGGTGCGCCACGCAGTCCTCCGCCATTCGCCGCCACGACACGAACACCTCCCGGGCCGCCGGGTGCGTGAACACGTACGTCACCAGGTTCCCCGGCACCGTCAGGCCTGGGAGCAGCGACCCACCCTCCTCGTTGGCGGCGAGCAGATCGCTGGTCTGCGTCAGCACGTACGCCGGAGTCGGCCGCACCGTCTCCAGCAACTCCCGCAGCGCCGGCCTGACCTCCTTCCCCGACTCCTTCCGCGACTCCTTCCCCGACTCCTTGGCGTCGGCCGCCGGACCGGCCAGGCGGTGCAGGTGCGCCCGCTCGTCGTCGTCGAGCCGCAGCACGCTCGCGAGCGCGTCGAGCACCGACCGGCCCGGGTTGGTGTCCCGTCCCCGCTCCAGCCGCGTGTAGTAGTCGACGCTCACCCCCGCGAGCGCGGCCAGCTCCTCCCGCCGCAACCCCGGCGTCTGCCGCCGCCCGGTCCCGGCGGGCAGCCCCGCCTCGGCCGGACTGACCCTGCCGCGCCGGTTGCGCAGGAACTCCCCGAGACTCACGCTCTAAATTCTGCCGGTTGTCTGCTTCCCGGGAGGGGCCCTGCGAGGGCCTGGCCTGACCTGGTCCTGCCGCCCCTTTACGAACGGCGGCAGGCTGCTGGTCATGACACAGCAGCACGTCCTGGTGATCGGCGGCAGCTCCGGCATGGGCCTCGCCCTTGCCGCCCGACTCCTGTCCACCGGCCGCCGCGTGACGATCGCGGGCCGTTCCCCCGACCGCCTCGCCGCCGCGGCCGCCCACCTCACATCCCCCGTCACCTGCGTCCAGGCCGACATCAGCGTCGAATCGCAGGTCGCCGCCCTCACGGACGACACGCTCGACCATGTGGTCGTGACGGCCGCCGACGCGGTGGGCGCCTACGCGCCGCTGCCCTCCTTCACCCTCACCGCGGCGCAGGCGGTCCTCGCCACGAAGGTCCTCGGCCCCTGGCTGGTCGCCAAGCACCTCGCCCCCGCCCTGCGCCCCGGCGGCTCGCTGACCTTCACGTCGGGCATCGCCGCGTACCGCCCAGGCCCCGGCGCCTCGATGATCGCCACCGCCAACGGCGCCCTGGAGTCCCTGGCCCGCTCACTCGCCCTGGAACTCGCCCCCATCCGCGTCAACGTCGTCTCACCCGGCTGGGTCGACACCCCCATCTGGGACACCCTCGCCGGCCCAGCGAAACACGACCGCCTGTCCGCCATGGCCGCCAAACTCCCCACCGGCCGGGTAGGCACGCCCGACGACATCGCCCACGCCTTCCTGTCCCTCCTCGACAACCCCTTCATCACCGGCACCGTCCTCCACGCCGACGGCGGCCACCGCCTCGTCTGACGCTGTGCCTGCTCCGCGAGCAAGCCCGCGGGGCGGGGGATTCTCACCCCGCACCCCCAATGCTCGCTCCGCTCGCACTGCCAGCGCTGCCGCGCGGCAGCCTCACCCGCATGCGCGGGGCAGCGTCGCCCCCGCGCACCCGGCGGCGGCTTCGGCTACCCGCGCGGGCTAGCTTCAGCTCCTCGCGCCAGGTTCGCTTCGGCTGCACGCGTGTCATGGTGTCGACCGCGTGTGTGGGGGCTGCCGGCTCCGGTTGTGTGCGCGGGCCCTGCATCAGCTCGTCGCGGCGGCGGCTTCGGCTACGCGCGGGCCTTGCATCAGCTCCTCGCGGCGGCGGCTTCGGCTACGCGCGGGCTTGCTTCAGCTCCTCGCGTCGGGGTTCGCATCGGCCGTACGTGTGTCATGGTGTCGACCGGGTGTGTGGGGCGGTCGGCTCCAGTCGTTTGCGCGGGGGCGGCTCCGGCGACGGGCGAGTGACGGCCTCGGTCGCTTGCGCGTGACGGGCGGCTGCCGCGTCGCGATGGTGGTGGCGTGACGCATCCGGGAGGTCACGCCACCCGCCCGAGTCAGCGGTCCCGATTGCGGAACATTCCGAGCGCCAGCGGGACCCCGATGATCCCGGCGAGCAGAGCGACCGCAACCCCGATCCAAAGGCCTGCACTCATGCGAGGCCTCGTGCCCGCCACGCCTTCGCGGCAAACGCTCGGCAGAGCCCGCACCCGCGCCGCGGCAGCCTGTATCCGAGGCCCTGTGCCGACCTCGCGCCGGAGCCCGCGCCCGTGGCTGGCTGCCGATCGCTTCCGCGCTGCCGGCGACCTCCTGATCCGTCGCGTGGGTGCCCGTCGCATGGGTGCCTGACGAGTGGACGCCAATTGCCAAGCGACCCGCGCCTTCAGACTTCCCGCCGCTCGAGCCTGCTGCGAATCAGGACTCCTCGGGGTCAGGGTCTCCTGCGGGGCCGCCGCCGAAGCTGACCTCGTTGCCGTCGGGGTCGGCGTAGATGGCTTTCCTTACGCCGTTGTCATACGTCTCCGTTCTCGTCGGGGTGAGGCCGCGCTCGGCGGCTCGGGCAACGCGCTCGTCGAAGTCGCCGACGAACACCGTGTGCATCGCGTGGCCGGCTCGCTCTGGAAGGAGCTCGATGTACAGATACCGGTGCTCGGCCAGCTCCCACACGGCCTCCACGTCATTCGGCTCGAACGCGGGAGGCCCGCCGAGCAGCTGCTCGTAGAACTGTCGCGCCGCCGGCAGGTCGCGCACCGCGATGCCCGCGAACAGGTCAACCGTCATGTTCACCATCCTTTCAACAGGCCGAGGCCGTGCAAGGCGGCTCGGCGATGCAGGTCATCCGTCGAACCCGGTGGCGCCGTCGGTCTGCTCACGGAGGATGTCGGCGTGGCCCGCGTGCCGCGCGGTCTCCTCGATGAGATGGACATACAGCCAGCGCAGCGAGACCCGGCCCAGGCGCGGCGACGGCACCGTGTCGTCGAGCGCGAAACCGGCGCAGATCTCCCGCGACGTGGCGCACGCCGCCCGATAGTCGGCGACGAGCGACTCGACGCTCGCGCCGCCGGGCACGTCCCAGCTGTCGCTCGACCCGTCCTGTGCCACACCGGACGTCCCCTGCGCCGCAGGCGACGCGCGGTCCCCGCCGGGCGCGGGCCGCCCGCCGAGCACGCCGTGGAACCACTCGCGCTCCACGCCGGTGAGGTGCCGCACCAGCCCCGCCAAGGTGGTCCGGGACGGCACGAGCCGCCGGGACGCGTCCACTGTGGACAGACCCGAGACCTTGCGGACGACGATGTCGCGATACAGGTCGAGGAACGTTTCCAGGACATCACGCTCGCCGGCGGCGCTGACGAGCTCGTCGGGAGCGAGCGGTGGCGCAGGGCTCATGGGTCCACCATAGGATCTGGGTATGACACTTCCGCGGCTTCAGGACTCGCTCGACCTGATGTGCGCGACGGCGGCTCCCGATGCCACCGCCGTGGCCGCGGTCGACGCATGGAGCCGGCGGACGGGGCTGGAGCTGCCGGCGGCCGTCCGCGAGTTCTACACCACCGACGTCTCCCTCGAACTGTCCGACGGCGGCACCTGGACGCTGCCCTTCACCGGCCTGTGGCGCGAGTTCAGCGGCGACGCCACGCTGTGGACGCTCGACGAGGTCCTCGCCGGGATGGGTGAGGAGAAGGTGTGCTTCGAGGCCGACGTCATGCGGATCCATCACGTGTACTTCCAGCCGGCGGGCAACGATCCGGTGCTGCACCATCACACGCGCGGTGAGGGCTGGAGCGTCGAGGAGGAGCCGTTCAGCGGCTGGTTGTTCGACTGGTTCGTGTCGTTCCACAACGACTCCGGCAGCCCGGCGTCCTTCTGGGGACCGGACGCCGACCACGACGCGTCCGAGGAGCGCCAGCCGGTGCTGCCGTTCGGCAACGAACTGTGGCTGCGCGCCCGTGACCTGCCCGTGCCGGACGCGGTCGGGCAGGAGCTGACCCGCCGCCACGGCGAGCCGACGTCGGCCGGCGCGACGAGGTACTGGGGGATGCCCGACGGCCTCATCCAGATCACCGGCGACGCCGGCGGGTCCGCCTGGTGGTTGCACGGCGACGACCCGGCGGCGCTGCAGCGGATCGTCGAGTCGGTGTGGTCGTTCGGCGACCTCGCGCGGACGCTCCGCAGCTCCACGATGTGCCACGACGAGACGGCCCGGAAGCTCCTCGCGACGATGCGCGCCCAGCGTTGTGACTAGCGGATCTCGGCGGCGAGGACGAGGCGGTGGAGGAGCTCGGCGAGGACCTGCCGCTCCTCGGCGGTGAGCGCCTCCAGCAGGATCGACTCGCCGTGGTCCTCGCGGCCGGCCTGCTGCTCGAACGCGGCGCTGCCTGCCTCGGTCAGCCGTACGTGCACCCGGCGCCGATCCGCCGTGTCGCTCGTGCGGTCGATCAGCCCCGCCTCCTCCATCGGCGCGAGCCGCGCGGACAGCGCACCGCGGGTCAGCCCGAGCACGTCGGCGAGCTGCGACGGGCTTGTCGCGTACGGCGGACCCAGCCTCCGCAGTTTCATGAGAATCTTGAACTGCCAGTGCGGCAGCCCGTCCGCCGCCAGGGTGTCCCGGCGTAACTGCTGCGTGTGCCGGGCCAGGATCGCGAGCCGCACGAAGATCGCCTCTTTGACGGGGTCGAGCCACGGCAGCTCCCGCTCCCACGCCTCGATGTGCTCTTCGACGTCGTCCTTCATCGCCGCTCCCGTCGCGCGAAGTAGTTTTCTTGAGGATAGTTTTTTCGATTACTACTGTCGCCGTCATGACCGAGATCGCAGTTCCCCGGCAGGTCCTCGCCTCGGCCGCCCGCGCACTCGCCCACGCCGGCCGGTGGCAGGACGCGGCGGCCCCGCTCGACGCGGCGCCGCCCGGAGACCCGGTGCTGGCCCTCACCTCGGCGCAGGTGGCCGTCGAGTCGGATTGGTTCGCCGGTACGACCACCGCCCCCCACCGGCTCGCCATCGCCACCCGGCACGCCCCTGCCCTCGACGACGAGGGACGGTGGGACCTCGCGTTCGCCGGCGTGCGGACCGAGTACCGGACCGTGCTGATGACCGACCAGGCCGAACGCGAACCGGCCACGGCGCTCCTCCACCGCGCCGCCACGCTGGCCACCACCGCGCCGGACACGGTCCGCACCGGCTGGGCCGAGATGTACCAGGGCCTCATCTGCGACAACCTCCTCGACAGGCCGGACACCGCACCCGCCCATTACCGCGTCGCGCTGGAGGCAGGAGCCGCCGACCCGCTCCTCGCCCGCGAGGCGCTGCGTCACCTCGGCGGCCACGACCACGACCACGGCGACACCGGGACCGCCCTCACCCGCTGGCGCCTCGCCACGGAACTGGGCGCCGCCGGCGGCAACGTCCCGGGCACGCTGTCGCAGCAACTCCTCCTCGCCGTCGCGACCCGAGCCACCGGCAACGAAGCCGGCGCCCTCACCCTCGCCACCGAGATCGCCCGCTGGGCAACGGCCATCGGCGCGCCGGCCCTCGCCGCTCAGGCGACCGCCTTCCTCGACGGCGCCGACCCGTTCGCTCCACCTCCTTCGCCGGCAACACCACCAGCACCCGCCCCGATCACGTCGCAGTCGGCACCGCCCGCATCGACACCGCTCGCGTCGGCGGCACCCGCACTGGTCTCGCCCGCGCCGACGAGCCCGCCGACGGCCACCATGGCCACCCGATCCACCGCGCCGAACCCGACGGGTGCCTCGACGGCCATCACGGACACCGCAGCCGCAGTCGAACCCGCTACCACCGGCCCGGTGCAGACCGCGCCGGTGGTGGTCGTCCCGTTCATGACCGCGCCGCTGGCGACCACGCCGCGGCAATGACGGGCAGGTGTCGCGCCACGGGCACCCAAGCCACGGCGGCCGGCAGCGACCAGTCGCGGTCGCCGCCGCACCTCGGCCGTCGAACGGAGCGGTGCCGTCGGTCAGGAGAGCTGAGCGGGCTCGTACATCAGCCGCCGACGCACATCAGAAGTCATAGACCGTCACAGGCACATCGCGCTCACACAGCGCCGAGACGACCAGCGGCTCGACCTTGTCCCACCGGCCGCCGGCCAGGCCGCAGCCGATCCTCGGCATGTGGACGGACGCGCCGAGGTCCAGCGCGTGGTCGCCGACGGCCGTCAGTGCCCGCCCGATCGCCTCATACCGGACCGGCGGACCGGAGCTGCCCGTCTTGATCCCGTGCTGCCCGATCATGTTGGCCACGAACACCGATGGCTGCACCTCCAGCACCCGGACGGCGCCGAGGGCGAAGTCGTTGCCGGCCCGTTCGCGATGCCAGCGGCGGTAGTCGCGCTCGGGCTCGGGCCAGCGGCGGGACACGGCGAGAACGAATCCCGCGCCCCAGTGGCCCTGGTCGTTGCAGACGTGGGCGATGATCTTCGGGCCGCTCGCCTGTGGGCTGGTCGCGTCGCCTTTGATGATGCGCAGTGGTGTCATGCCACGAAGCATGCCAGCGGGGTACGACAAGAATCAGGGCTGTGCGTGCCGGGCCGGGTTCGTGACGTAGGTTCTCTGGATGGCTGAGCGGGTGGAGATCTGGACCGACGGGGCCTGCAGCGGCAATCCGGGCCCCGGCGGCTGGGGAGCGCTGCTGCGGTACGGCTCGGTCGAGAAGGAACTGTGCGGTGGCGAGGCCACGCCGACGACGAACAACCGGATGGAGCTGACGGCGCCGATCCGGGCGCTGACGGCGCTGACCCGCGCGTCGGCCGTCGACCTGCACACCGACAGCACCTACGTCCGCAACGGCATCATGTCGTGGGTCGCGAAGTGGAAGCGCAACGGCTGGCGGACCGCTGCCGGCGAGCCGGTGAAGAACGAGGACCTGTGGCGGCAGCTCGACGACGCCGTCAGCCGGCACGAGGTCGCCTGGCACTGGGTCAAGGGCCACGCCGGCCACGTGGAGAACGAGCGCGCCGACCGGCTCGCGGCCCGCGGGCAGCGGGAGGCCCTGGAGGCGGCCGGCATGCCTGTGCCGGCGGCCGCTCCGGCGTCCGTGTCCCGTCCCGTCCGCGCCGCCGCTGCCCCCGCCAGGACCGACGGCGCACTCTGCCGGGCACGGACGAAGTCGGGCAAGCCGTGCCCGATCGCGGCCCGCCCGTCCGGCCTGTGCCACGTCCACGACCCGGCGGTGCTCTGCGGCGCGCCCACCAAGCGCGGCACACCCTGCGGCGTGGCGACCGGCGGCGGTCGCTGCCAGACCCACGCTTAGGCGTTCTGCCCAGAACGGTAAGGAACGCGGTTCACGTGGAGGACGTGGGGCGCGGGCGGCGGCGGTTGAGCAGCCACCAGGCGGTGACGAGGTCCTCGGTGCGGTGCAGGTCGAGGCCGGTCAGCTCCTGGAAGCGGTGGACGCGGTAGCGGACCGTGTTCTGGTGGACGGCGAGGCGGCGGGCGACCTCGCGGACCTGCTGGTCGCACTCGAGGTAGACGCGGGGGGTGTCCTCGATGTCGGTGGTGGCGCGGGCCGGGGTGTCCAGGGCCCGCATGTGCCGGACGGACAGGCCGGCGGCGATGCGGGTGTCGGACAGGACGAGCGGGCGCGGGCCGGGGTCGGCGAGGCGGACGAGCCCCGAGAGGTGGAACTGTTCGGCGGTGGTCAGCGCCAGGATCGCCTCCTGGAAGCCGTCGTGGAGCTGGTCGAGCGTCGCGGAGGGGCCACCGGCCACGAGGTGGCCGGTGAGGTGCTCGGGCGGGCCGGGCGCGATGAAGCCCAGGCACCTGGACACAGTTCCTGCGCTCGCAGGCCGACGCGCTGATGGCGGCGGACTTCATCGAGACCATCACGCTGACCGGCACCAGGTTGTACATCCTCGCCGTAATCGAACACGCCGGCCGCCGCGTCCGTGTCCTCGGCGACTGCGCACCCGACCGCCGCGTGGGTGACCCAGACCGCCCGCAATCTCGTCATGGACCTCGAGGACGCCGGATGCCAGGTGAAGTACCTGATCCGGGATCGGGACGGCAAGTCGTGATCAGACCTTCGTGGCGCAATACGTCCAGGGCCCGGCGGACCGATCCTGCTCACGCCATGAACCCGCCCGGTTCTGCCCTCGGTCGGTAGTGCTGATCCGCCTCCGACGCTGGTTGCAGCATTTCAGCGTGGGTGTCCACCGAAACGTGGTTGGATGATCATGACTCGCTTCTCGGCGAGGTGGAGGCTTGCCATGGCGGTGGAGTGGTCGGCGCAGGCTGCCGGGTTGGTGGAGGCGTCCCCGGACGCGATCATCGGGGTCGACTCCGCCGGCGTGATCGTGCTGGTGAACGCCCAGGCTGAGCGGTTGTTCGGCTATGACCGGCGGGATTTGGTCGGCGCGTCGGTGGAGATGCTGGTGCCGGAGGCGGCGCGCAGTGTGCACCCGGCTCACCGGCGGAACTATCTCGCCGATCCACATCCGCGAGCGATGGGCGCCGGGATGGAGCTCGCCGGCCGGCGCCGGGACGGTGCCACGTTCCCCGCCGAGATCTCCCTGTCCATCCTGCAGGTCGAGGGCGAGTCGCTGGTCGTCGCAGCGGTGCGGGACGTGACGGCGTGGAAACGGGCATCCGAGGCCCAGGCGCAGCTGGCCGCGATCGTGCAGTCATCCCATGACGCCATCGTCGGCAAGACCCTCGACGGTGTGGTCACCACGTGGAATCCCGGAGCAGAACGCCTCTACGGCTATTCCGCCCGGCAGATGATCGGCCGGCGGATCGACGTGCTCTGCGCACCGGACCGAGCCGGGGAGGAAGACCTGCTGCTGGCTCGAATCGCCGGTGGTGAACAGGTCGAGCAGCATCTGACCGAGCGGGTCCGCAGTGACCGCCGGGTCATCACCGTGTCGCTGGAGATGTCGCCTATCCGCGACACCGCAGGCGCCATTGTCGGCGTCGCGTCGATCTCCCGCGACGCGTCGGAGCGGCAACGAGCGGAGGTGAAGTTCCGTGGGCTGCTGGAGGCCGCACCGGATGCGATCCTCGGCGTCGACAGCTCCGGCACGATCGTCCTGGCGAATGCGCAGGCTGAGCGGTTGTTCGGGTACGCCCGCAGTGAGCTGATCGGCCGGCCGGTCGAGATGCTTGTGCCGGAGGCCGCCCGGGGTGTCCATCCGCACCACCGCGACGGCTACTTCGCCGACCCGAAGGCCCGCCCGATGGGCGCCGGCATGCAGCTGGCCGGCCGGCGCAAGGACGGCTCAGAGTTCCCCGCCGAGATCAGCCTTTCGGCCTTGGAGACCGAGGACGGTCTGCTGGTTTCGGCTGCCGTGCGGGACGTCAGCGAACGGCTGGAGGCGCGGGCCGAACGGGAGAAGCTCAAGGCGCAGGCGGAACGGGAACGGCTGGAGCGGCAGCTGCACCAGGCACAACGGCTGGAGTCCCTGGGGCAGCTCGCCGGCGGTGTCGCGCACGACTTCAACAACCTGCTCGGCGTGATCCTCAACTATCTCGCCTTCGTCGAGGAGGTCCTGGAGACCGACGAACCGGACCGGGCGGCCCGGGACAGCGCCCGCGCGGACGTGACCCAGATCCGCCGGGCGGCGGAACGCGCCGCCGGACTGACCCATCAGCTGTTGGCCTTCGCCCGGCGCGAGGTCGCCCGGCCGCGGGTGATCGACCTCAACCACATCGTCGAGGACGTCCGGCAGCTCCTGCAGCGCACCCTCGGCGAGCACATCACACTGATGACCAGCCTGAGCCCGACGACCGGGCCGATTCTCGCCGACCCCGGCCACATCGAGCAGATCCTGCTCAATCTCGCCGTCAACGCCCGCGACGCGATGCCCACCGGCGGCGTCCTGAGCATCGAGACCGACGATGTCATGCTGCCGTCCGGACACGACAGCAGTTGGGACGTCCCCGCCGGCGCCTACACCCTTGTCCGGGTCACCGACTCGGGCACCGGCATGACCCAGGCCGTCGTGGATCGCGCCTTCGAACCGTTCTTCACCACCAAACCGAAAGGCCAGGGGTCCGGCCTCGGCCTGGCCACCGTCTATGGCATCGTGGTGCAGGCAGCCGGCGCCATCGCCATCAATTCCGACCCGGGGAACGGCACCACGATCTCGGTCATGCTGCCGGTCACCGACCAGCTACCGGAACCCGCACCGGCCCCCGGCCCGATGTCCGTCGACCGCGGCGCCGGACAGACCGTGCTGCTCGTCGAGGACGAGGACGCGTTGCGTGAGGTTACCCGCCGTATTCTCACCCGCAACGGCTACAAGGTCATCACCGCCGCCAACGGCGCCGAGGCGCTTGCCCTGGTTGCCGAGGCGACGCAACTCGACCTGCTCCTCACTGACGTGATCATGCCGGAGATGGTCGGCAAGGAGCTCGCCGAGCGGGTCCGCGCGCTGCGCTCAGACGTCAGGGTGCTGTTCATGTCCGGATATGCCCAGCCGGTGCTGGCCTCGCAGGGCACACTGGACCCGTCGGTCACCCTGGTCGCAAAGCCGTTCACCGAAGCCGAGTTGCTCGCAGAGGTCGTCGCGGCGCTGGCGGTCGGACCGACGGGCAGCGGCGCCGGTCTCGTCAGGCGGGCACGGCCGAGGTCAGGGTGAGTGGTCGTCGAAGCGTTCGTAGGGCGGCCAGTCCGGTTTAGCGCGACACGCCATCCGTTGCAGTCCAAGGTTCGACATGACCTCCACAGCGCGGCCGCCGCCTCGCCTGCCTGAGTCGCCGGCGTGTGTGTCGGCCGCTGAACCCGACCTCGCTGGCGGCCGGTTCCGGAGTGCCGACGACACCATCACGACGCGAACCCCAAGCCTGCGGTATCGCAGCGCACGTCGGGTGGCCTCAGCGCCACGACGCGGACAGGAAATCGGATCTGCCGGGCCGACTGCGACGCGCGACCGCCCCGGCAGCCCGTGCCAAAGGGTGTGCAGTGCCCTTCGTGCTGTCACCTGACGGCAACCGTTGTGCGGCAGCGCCGACTGGTTGGCGAGGGGGCGGTGGCTGCTCGCCGACTCGTGCGTCGCCGCAGCGGCTCGACCTTGCTGGTCCGAACTGGCGACCTGCCCTGTCGTCACTTGTTGACTGGTTCTTCAGTTATAGAGTTACATGTTGACATATATAAATCAATGTGGGCGCCGCCGGCGCCTGCATGGCACATGTCGGAATGTTCGGCCCGGCCGAGTGGTTCGGCCGGTCAGCGTGTCCCGCTCCGCCGGCGGGCGTTCCACCGCTGTGAGGGGCGAGTCCGTCGGAAGTGGCCGTTCTGCGGATGGCGCGCGCGGCGTGGAGGAAGGGAGTGGTGTGGGTGTCGCGCGCTTCGGCCGCTGGCTTCGAGCTGGGCGATCATGTGTGCTGGTGCATTGACGACCCGGCGTCACGGCTCGGCATGGCTGCGGCGTTCGTGGCGGCAGGCTTGGGCAAGGGAGGCAGGGTGGTGTGGTGCACCACCGCCCCGCTGGCCGCGATCGCCGGGCTGCGCGAACTCGGCGTCGCAGCGGAGGCGGCTCTCGAGGCCGGTCAATTGTCGCTGCCTTCGCCTGCGGACTGGTACATCGAGGACGGTCAGCTGATCGCGGAGGCAGTCGTGCGGAAGTTGGCGTCGGAGGTTGCCGACGCCCGCGCCGCCGGCTATTCGGGCCTGTGGGCGATCGCAGACATGTCCTGGGCACACCGGGCCGGAGTCAGCGCTGACGTGCTCGCCCGCTATGAATTGCTGCTCAACCGCGTGGTCGTCGGCGGTTTCGTGACCGTTGTCTGCCAGTACGATCGCAGACTGCTCGGCCGCCGACAGCTGCGGCCGATCACCATTGCGCATCCGGGCACCATCTACCAGTGGCCACCATCCGACACGGATCGGTCGCTGCTGCGAATCCTTCGCGATGGTCCTGTGCTACGGCTGATCGGTGACAGCGATCTGTCCAACCGCCTCGCGCTGCACTTCTGCGTTGCAGATCTCCGCGACGACTGCACCGTGTCGGGCGTGCCGATGACCATCGACGCATCGGCGCTGCGGTTCGCCGACGGTGCCACCGCCAATCTGATGCTGCAGTCCGCGCGTACCGTGCCGGGCGGGCTGATCGTGCACTGCTCGCGGCAACTGCGGTCCATGCTCGACCTTCTCGGCGGCGCTGCAGAGCCGTCGCTCTCCTACGGCGACCACATGAGGTGATCGCCGGGGCGGCCCTCCTCGCCTCGACGGCACCCGCCCTTCGGGCGGCAGTTCAATACGCAGCGGTGTCCGTCAGAAGTCGCTCAGCCGCGAGCGCCCGCCGCGGGGTGTCCAGCCATCGACAACGAGCCAACTACCGAGACTCGCTGTTTGTTGATCACCGCCACACCGGCGAACAGCCGGCAGCCCACAACGACTTACCGAACACAGGCTAGGCTTGTTTTTCAACCTTCGGGCTCTGGCCTGACGGCGTGCGGTGTCCTGAGTGGACATACAGACGGCCTTCGGTGAGCGACGAGGCCGGGACGCCGATCAGTACCATCTGGACTTCCTCGACGGGTCGTCCTGGGCGGCAGTTGGTCCCGGGGGCCATGCCCCCGGTGCTGTGCATGGCATCCGCTTGTCAAACCGAATCTACTCGTGACCGGTGACAGATGGCCGCCTCGGTAGGTTGTCGCCCGGCGACTGCGCTCTCCGTCTTGTGTGCGGTACGCCCGGTCAGCGCGGCTCAGTGGCCGGTGTCCGTTGGGCGGGGTCGAGTTCGTATTCCTCGTTGATGGCGTTGTAGGAGTACAGCTCGGCGTAGCGGCCCCAGTCGGTGGCGATGTCGAGTTGTT